>JAKCEJ010000161.1 GCA_021838065.1 Pseudomonadota bacterium | reverse complement strand
GCATGTGTTCATGGTCCACCCGGCGCTCATCGATGTCGCGACGCGCAAGGTGGTGCCCCTCAAGATGGCACCCGAGCAGCGGCTGGGGAGTTGGAGCGATATACGCTGGTCGCCGGACGGCAAGACTTTCGCGCTGGTCTCGACCTCACGCAACCAGCAGGACGAGTGGTTCCGTGTCGCGCACGCCGCGACCGGGGCCGTGCGCACGGTCTTTGAGTATACGGCCAAGGACTTCTACCAGGGCTGGTACGGCCGGCCGGACTGGCAATACCTGCCGGAAAAGGGGGTGGCGATCTGGCCGACGGAGCAGACCAACTGGATGAATCTGTACCTGTACAGCCTCAAGAGCGGCAGGATGCTGCATCCGATCACCACGGGCAGAGGCGACGTCATTCAGGTTCCGTACGTCAATCGCAAGACCGGTACTCTGTGGTACGTGGGGGTGGGGCGCACGCCGGGCATGAACCCTTATTACCGGCAGTTGTTCAAGGTCAATATCTATACGGGCAAGACGACCCTGCTGACACCGCAGAACGCTGACCACATCATCACGATGTCGCCGGGCGGCAGGTACTTCGTGGACTCGTATTCGACGCCGACGACCCCGCCAGTCACGGTGCTGCGTTCGGCTGCCAACGGACGCGTGATCGCTAGCGTCGCCAGGGCGAACATCAGGCGGCTGAAGGCCATGGGCTGGGTGCCGCCGATTCCGTTCACGGTCAAGGCGCGGGACGGCAAGACCACGCTCTATGGGCTGATGTACAAGCCCACTAATTTCAATCCCCACAAGAAGTACCCGATCATCGACTTCATCTATCCGGGCCCGCAGATCGGCTCCATCGCCACTTTCAGTTTCCGGTCCGAGCAGGGCAGCCATCAGGCACTGGCTGAGCTCGGCTTCATTGTCGTGGCGATCGACGGCATGGGTACGCCATATCGATCGGCCGTTTTCCAGCGCTACTGGTACGGCGACATGGGCGACGATACGATTCCCGACCAGATCGCCGGCATCAAGCAGCTGGCCGCACGCTATCCGTGGATCGATATCAACCGCGTCGGCATCTGGGGTCACTCGGGCGGGGGCAATGCAACCGTATCCGCGATGCTCCACTATCCCGACTTCTTCAAGGTGGGCTGGGCCGAAAGCGGCAACTACGATAACCGCGATTACGAGTACAGCTGGGGAGAAAGGTGGCAAGGACTGCTCGTGAAGCACAAGAACGGCACCACCAATTACGACAATCAGGCGAGTGAGTTGCTCGCGAAGAACCTGAAGGGACACCTGATGCTGGTCGTGGGTTCAATCGACAACAATGTACCCCCGAGCAATACCTTCCTCATGGTCAACGCCCTGATGAACGCGAACAAGAACTTCAGCATGCTGGTGGTGCCGAATGAACGTCACCACTACGGCAGCCACACGCCGTACGTGACCCGCCGGTGTTGGGATTTCTTCGTGAAGTACCTGGCGGGTAACAAGCCGCCCCACGAGTTCAATGGCATGCCGAAAACGCTCGACAAGTGAGGCGACTCGCCGATGTGCCGGCCGGCGGGCGCTGATCGACGGAGAAGCGGGCGCGGTGTGGGCGGTGGGCGGCGCCGTGCGGTCCGCATTCCTGTTCATGATCCAATTCATGATCCAACAGGACCGGATTGCAGAGGTCGAGATCGTCATGGATCCGGCGCGTCTCGCGGAGCTGGACGTGACGATCGGATAGCGCAGACGTTCCGGTCTCCCGAAACGGTGCACTGGGGTTTGCGGCAAAGGCCGCCGCGATGCCGCCCCTGAACGCGCCCGACACAGCGGAAGGCTTGGAGCCGGCGGTGAGCACTGTGGCGTCGCACAGCTCAAGGTCGAGATTTCGGGCGATCCGCGGCTCTGCCGTATCAGAGTGCGGTGCCGCTCGACCGCGGCGCTCGCCAGCCGAGGACCCCGGCCAGCCGGTCTCGAGTGACCGGCGAGGTTTTCCCAGCGCCTTTGCCCGCCGCACCGATGGTGTGACCTCTCGAGGCCCCCGCGCACGCACGCGGGCCTCATCCGTTAAGATGGAACGATGAAACCGAAGGACCCAACCGTGCGCCACGCGAGTGATTCCGCTTCTGTCGAATCCTGGCTCGTCTCGGCCGGACGGGACCGGCGCCCCGGCTCGCCCCTGAACGTGCCGCTGTACCCGGCGTCGAACTACCGCTTGGGCGCGAGCCGCTCCTATTCGCGCGACGACGCCACGCCGGGCTGGGAGGCGCTCGAGGAGATCGTCGGCGGACTGGAGGGCGGTGCATCGCTCTCGTTCGCCTCGGGGATGGCCGGGATTGCGGCGATCTTCGACCGACTTCCCACCGGCTCGCTCGTGGCCCTGCCGGATGACTGCTATCAGGGTGTCGTGCAACTCGCCAAGATCGGCCAGGACCGCGGCCGCTGGACCGTGCATCGCATCGCGGTGACCGATACCGCGGGCTGGGTCCGGATGTGCGGCTCGGCGGACCTGATCTGGCTGGAATCGCCATCGAACCCGCTGCTGACGGTGGCCGACCTGGACAAGATCTGTGCCGCACCGCGCAAGCCTGGAGCGATTCTTGCCGTCGATAACACCTTCGCCACGCCGCTCAATCAGCGGCCGCTCGATCTCGGAGCGGACGTCTCGGTGCAGTCGCTGACGAAATTCATCGGCGGACACTCGGATCTGCTCGGCGGCGTGGTGAGCGTGCGCGATGCGGATCTCTTGGCGGGGCTGCGGCAGGCCCGCGAGCTCTCGGGTGCGACACCCGGCACGCTCGAGATGTTTCTCGCGGTCCGCGGGGTCAGGACGCTGGCGCTGCGGCTCGAGCGGGCGCAGCGCAACGCGATGACACTGGCCGAACGCCTTGCGCGCCATCCGAACGTGGCTCTCACGCGCTATCCTGGGCTGGCGAGCCACCCGACCCATGAAGCCGCGCGACGTCAGCTCAAGGGATTCGGCACCATCATCTCGTTCGACGTGCGCGGTGATGCCCGCGCCGCCGACGCCGTATGCGCGAGGCTTGAACTTATCCAGCACGCGACCAGTCTGGGCGCGGTCGAGTCCACGATCGAACGGCGGGCCCGCAATGCGGGACAGGAGCACCTGCCGGCCACGCTGCTGCGCCTGAGCGTGGGTATCGAGGCGGTGGAGGATCTGTGGACTGACCTGGATCGAGCGCTGCGCAGCGTGCCGGGCGCACAGCCGTCGCCGGCGTAGCCCCGCCGTCCCGCCACGGGGCCGTCCGTTGAGCCCCGTCGCTCCCAATCCACGCCGCTTCATACACTCCTGACGGGAACCGTCCGGGAGGGCCCTCAGCTTCACGCGTGACCCACGCTGAAGCTCTCCCGTGCCGAGAGGGGTCGTTGACAGGGTGTGTATTTCAGCCGCGCACTGAGCGTTTGTTGTACGTGAATGGAGAGCCGCTGCGGGTCGGCCCTCAGCGGGCGGGTACGGGGCACGGGTGCTGCGGCTGCCGCCGCGCCGGAGTAAGCCCGCACTGACATACGCATCCTTCCGGATGGAGAAGCCTCTGGCGTTGCAGGACGATCCGGCTGCGGCAGCGCCTTGATTTGCCTTCCCGCCGACCGCATCAAGGTCAGTGTGTGCCCATATCGCAGCAGGCAACGCGTGCTGCAACGACGGTGCGGGCAGTGTGTGCGGTCGCCGCGGTGCGTGGCCTGCGCCGTCCGTGGGCCTGGGCCAGGCAGGAGAACGAATGAGCAGTGAGCGGCAATACGGCTGGATGTGGGTCGAGGCCTGCGAGGTCCTGGACAGGGCCGAACGGCTGCAACGGCAGTTTCTGCGCTATCTCGGCCCAGGCACCGATGCCGCGGTCTGGGAGCCCCCGGTGGACATCCAGGAGACCGCCGACGGCGTGGTCCTGCTGTTCGCGCTGCCCGGCGTCCTGCCGGAGGCGATCGAGGTCAGGCTGGAGGCGACGGTCCTCGTTGTCAGTGCCCTGCGTCCGCTCAAGCTCGCACACCCGAATGCGCTCATCCGCCGTCTTGAGATTCCGCATGGCCGATTCCTGCGGCGCATTCCCCTGTCGGGCGTACCGCTTGCGATCGCTGCAACCCGTTACGAGCACGGCTGCCTCGAAGTGCGGCTCGCCCGGGCAACGGAGAAATGACCTATGACGGATAAAGAGCACAACGCGCCCTCTACAGCGCGCAACGAGCTGCCGCCGCTGCCGGCGGATGCAGTGCCCATCGTTGCCATGCGCAACGTGGTGCTGTTTCCCGGCGTCGTGCTGCCCGTCACCCTCGGCCGGGAGGAGAGCATCGCCGCCGCTCAGGAGGCCGTACGAACGGGGCGCAAGGTCGGATTGCTGCTCCAGCACGACCCATCGGTCGAGAAGCCCAAGCCGGCCGAGCTGTATCAGGTCGGTGTGCTCGCGACGGTGGTGCGTTACGTAACGGCTCCGGACGGCGCGCATCACCTGGTCTGTCAGGGTGAGAGCCGCTTTCGCCTGCTGCAGGTCGTACGCGAGGCGCCGTATCTCGCTGCGCGTGTCGAGACGATTGCCGAGCCGGCCGCCGCGGGTCCGGACATCGAGGCGCGCGTCGATTACCTCAAGCAGCGCGCCGCCGAGGCGCTGTCGCTGCTGCCCCAGGTACCGCCGGAGCTGGCGCGCACCCTCGCCGCCATCGAATCGGCGGCGCAGCTCGCGGACCTGATCGTCAGCTTCATGGACGTCAAGCCGCAGGAGAAGCAGGAACTGCTCGAGACCTTCGATCTGAAGGAACGGCTCGACAAAGTCGTGAAGCTTCTCGCGCATCGCGTTGAGGTGATGAAGATCACACGGGACATCACCGAGCAGACGCAGGCCGCGCTCGGGGAGCGCCAGCGCGAGGCGGTGCTGCGCGAGCAGCTGCATCAGCTGCAGAGGGAGCTGGGCGAAGCCGAGGAAGGCGCGAGCGATGTCTCGGAGCTCGACAAGGCCATCACCGAGGCGCACATGCCGGCCGAGGTGGAGGAGCAGGCCCGCAAGGAACTCAAGCGGCTGCAGCGCATGAGCGAGGCGAGCCCCGAGCACGGCATGGTGCGCAACTATCTCGACTGGCTCGTGGCGCTGCCGTGGGGCAAGGCGGACGCTGAGGACATCGACATCGAGCGGGCCCGCACCGTGCTCGATGAGGATCACTACGGGCTCGAGAAGGTCAAGCGCCGCATCCTCGAGTACCTCGCGGTGCGCAAGCTCAACCCGCAGGGGCGCAGCCCGATTCTGTGCTTCGTCGGCCCGCCCGGTGTCGGCAAGACTTCCCTCGGCCAGAGCGTCGCGCGGGCGCTGGGGCTGAAGTTCGTGCGCGCCAGCCTCGGCGGGGTGCACGATGAGGCGGAGATCCGCGGCCACCGGCGCACCTACGTCGGGGCGCTGCCCGGTAACATCATTCAGAGTCTGCGCAAGGCCGGCACGCGCAATCCGGTGTTCATGCTCGATGAGATCGACAAGTTGAGCGCGAGCTTCCAGGGTGATCCGGCCTCTGCGCTGCTCGAGGTGCTCGATCCGGAGCAGAACGCGACGTTTCGGGACAACTACCTCGGCCTGCCCTTTGATCTCAGCCACGTGCTGTTCGTCGCGACCGCCAACGTGCTCGAGACGATCCCGGGGCCGCTGCGCGACCGCATGGAGATCATTCAGCTCACGGGCTACACGGACGAGGAGAAACTCGAGATCGCCAAGCGCTATCTCGTGCAGCGCCAGATCAAGGCCAACGGTCTCGAGGCCGCACAGGTGAGCATCTCCGACGCGGCGCTGACTCGGGTCATCCGCGAGTACACGCGCGAGTCCGGCTGCCGCAATCTCGAGCGGGAGATCGGCGCGCTGCTGCGGCGCGCGGCGATGCGTATCGCGGAAGGAAAGGTCACCAGCGTGCGCTTCGAGGCCGACGATGTCGCCGAAGTGCTGGGCCCGTACCGGTTCGAGAATGAGGTCGCGCAACGCACATCGATCCCCGGCGTGGCGACCGGTCTCGCCTGGACACCCGTCGGCGGCGATATCCTTTTCGTCGAGTCGGCGCGCATGCCGGGAAGCGGCAAGCTGATCCTGACGGGTCAGCTCGGCGATGTCATGAAGGAGTCGGCGCAGGCCGCCCTCAGTCTGGTCAAGGCGCAGGCGGCCGAGCTCGGCATCGATCCGAAGCTTTTCGATCAAAGCGATATCCACGTGCACGTCCCTGCCGGTGCCATTCCGAAGGACGGGCCGAGCGCCGGTGTGGCGATGTTCGTGTCGCTGGTTTCGCTCTTGAGGCGCCGGCCCGTGCGCCCGGACGTCGCCATGACGGGCGAGATCAGCCTGCGCGGTCTGGTGCTGCCGGTGGGGGGAATCAAAGAGAAGACGATTGCTGCGGCGCGGGCGGGTATCCGCAAGGTCATCCTGCCGGCGCGCAATCAGCGTGATCTCGAGGACATCCCGCAGAGCGCACGCTCGCTGCTCGAGTTCATCTGGGTGGATAACGTCTCCGAGGCGCTCGACGCGGCGCTCGCCGCCGCGCAGGAGCACAAGTCTGCCGGTCGCAGGAGCGCGGAAAACGAGAAATCGGTGGCCTGACGGGCGGGCCGCCCGCGGTCACGCGCCTGCCGGTCCGGCCGACCCGCCGCGCGAGCGCTCGCGAAGATTCGCGCTCGGCCGCTTGCACGCGCCGCGGGACGGAGCTATAACTACGTCATGCGTAGTACGCGACACGTAGTAAGGAGCCGCGAAGAGGCTGATCTGGGGCACTACTCGGACCCGCCGTTGCTCGTGCTGGCGAGCCTCGCGGGCGGCCCGAAGCACGGCCACGCCATGATCGAGGACATCGCGGGCCTGTGCCGAACAAGCCTGGGGCCGGGAACGCTCTAGGGCGCCATCACGCGCCTCGATGCCCAGGGCCTCATCGAGGCGCTTGCGC
>JAKCEJ010000160.1 GCA_021838065.1 Pseudomonadota bacterium | reverse complement strand
GCGAGCACGTTACGCCACTTCTTCATACGGCAACCATCCGATCTGTCACGTCGCGAAACATTTGGCCCCAATCGCTTGCATCGATCACGTATGTACCCCCGGTGCCCCGCTCGGCAGCGCCGCGCGGAGACGAGCGGACCTTGGCCATAGGCTGCGGTCCGACTTTAATGTCTGCAGCAGTCAGCTGAACTGGCGGGCGATGTCATTGAACAACGCCACCCCCATCAGGAGGATCAGCAGCGCGATACCCACCTGCTGACCCACGATTTGCGCCCGCTCGGAAAGCGGCGCCCCCTTGACCCACTCGACCAGTTGAAACACGACCTGCCCGCCGTCGAGAATCGGAATCGGCAGCAGATTGAGAAAACCGATCTCGAGTGAAATCAGCACGAGAAAGTCGAGGAACGAACCGGCGCCGGCGCTGGCGGACTGGCCGGCCTCCTGGGCGATCGTGAGCGGCCCGCCGAGATTCTTGATCGACACCCGCCCGAGCACCATACGCCACAACAGCCGCACCTGCAGCACCGTCAGCGTGCCGATCCGGTGCGATGCCTCGGTGAGCGCCGCGATCGGGCCGAGCGGCACGTGGCGCACCAGGCTCTTGGGGTAATGGCTGGTGAGGGGCTGCTCGGCCTCGATGCGCCCGATGTGCCGGCCCTGCACCGTCACGCTCGCGACCCTCACCTGCACGGTGCGCTCGCTCGAGCCGCGCCGGTAGGTGATCGCAAGGGTCTTACCGGGGTTGGGGCTGATCGCCTGCACCACGTCCTCGAAATCCTTCATCGGCCGGCCGTCGACGGCCACGATGGCATCGCCGGCGCGCAGCCCCGCGCGGGCCGCCGGCCCGCCGGGCAGCACGCGCCCGAGCACCGCTGGGATGCTCGGCGCCCAGAAATGCATGCCGAGGCCGGCCATGGGGCCTGCCGGTCCCGTCAGGCGCCGCCGCTGCGCCGGATCGCGCACGTCGAGATCGAGCACGCGCGGGGCGCCCTCGCCGGCGCGCACGGTGAGCCGGGCGTTGCCGCTGCCGCTCATGACCTCGAGCAGGCGCATGCGCACCTGGCTCTGACTGTCGACCGGCGCGCCGTTCACGGCGATGATCCGGTCCCCGGAGCGCACCCCGGCGTTCGCGGCGATGGAGCCTGCGCCCACATCGCCCACCACCGGCAGCCAGCGCGTCAGGCCGCTCGCCCAGAGCATCCCGGCGAGCACCAGCACCGCGAAGAGGAAATTGAAACCGGGGCCGGCGAGCAGCACCAGCACGCGCTTGAGCGGATGCTGGCGCATGAACGAGCGCGGCAGGTCCTCGGGCGCAACCGGACCCTCGCGCTCATCGAGCATCTTGACGTAGCCGCCGAGCGGGATCGGGCAGATCCAGTACTCGACGCCGTCGCGCCCGCGCCAGTGCACGAGCGGCTTGCCGAAGCCGACCGAGAAGCGCAGCACCTTCAGGCCGAGCCTGCGGGCCACCCAGAAGTGGCCGAACTCGTGCACCGTCACGAGCAGACTCACGGCGACGGCGAACCACAGGAGGTACCACAGCGCCGTCATGCGCGCGCGCCTCCCACAGCGATGGGCGCGCCGGCGCGAGCGCGCGCCTCGATGCGCTCGCGCGCAAGCCTCCGCGCCTCGGCGTCGGCGGCCATGACATCGTCCAGTCCGCCGATGGGCCCCGCGGTAGAGCGTGTGATCACCTCCTCAATGACCGAGGCGATCCCCGGAAAGTTCAACCGCCGCTCGAGGAAGGCGTGCACGGCGATTTCGTTCGCCGCGTTCAAAATGACTGGCGCGAGTCCGCCGGCGCGCGCGACCGCCTGCGCGATCGCCAAGCAGGGAAAGCGCTCGGGATCCGGCGCGCGGAAGTCCAACCGCGCCGTGCGCACCAGATCGAGAAACGCCACGCCCGAGGCCATGCGCTCGGGCCAGGCGAGCGCGTAGGCGATGGGGGTGCGCATGTCGGGCGAGCCGAGCTGCGCCAGCAGCGAGCCGTCGATGTACTCGACCAGCGAGTGGATGATGCTTTGCGGGTGAATGACGATATCGACCCGCTCGGGCGGCAGGCCGAACAGGAAGCACGCCTCGATCAGCTCCAGCCCCTTGTTCATGAGCGTGGCCGAATCGACCGAGATCTTGCGCCCCATCACCCAGTTGGGGTGGGCCACGGCCGCCTCCGGGCTCGCCGCGGCGATCGCCTCGATGCTCCAGTCGCGAAATGGCCCTCCCGAGGCGGTCAGCAGCACGCGCCGCACGCCCGGCGGCGCGCTGCCGGCGCTCGAGCCGTGCGGCAGGCACTGGAAAATCGCATTGTGCTCGCTGTCGATGGGCAGCAGCGTCGCGCCACCCTCGCGCACCGCCTGCATCAGCAGCGGGCCCGACATGACCAGCGATTCCTTGTTCGCGAGCAGCAGCCGCTTGCCGGCGCGCGCCGCCGAGAGCGTCGAGGGCAGCCCCGCCGCCCCGACGATCGCCGCCATCACGCACTCGGCCTCCGCCAGGGTGGCGAGCTGCTCGAGCGACTCGGGTCCCGAGAGCAGGCGGGTGCCGGGCGCGCGATCGCCGAGGCGCTCCTTCAGCGCGCGCGCGGCGGCCGGATCGGCGAGCGCCGCGTAGGCGGGTCGGTGGCTGAGGATCTGCGCGGCGAGCTTCTCGACATTCGTGTGTGCGCCAAGCCCGACCAGGCGGAAGCGTTCGGGGTGGCGCGCGAGCACATCGAGGGTGCTCTCGCCGATCGAGCCGGTGGAACCGAGAACGACCACGCCGATCATGGCAGGACTCCCAGAAATGTGAGACCGAGCAGCAGCACCGGGGCGGCCCCCGTCAGGCTGTCGATACGGTCCATGACCCCGCCGTGCCCGGGAAAGAGCGTACCGCTGTCCTTCACCCCCGCGTAGCGCTTGAGCAGACTCTCGGTCAGATCCCCGACGATGGACGCCGCCACCGCCCCCAGGCACAGCACCAAAAACCATCCAGGGGGCACACTGAACCAGAAACTGCCCGCGGCCGCCACCGGAATGCACGCCGCCGTCCCCCCGAATACCCCCTCCCAGGTCTTGCCGGGGGAGACCGCAGGGGCCAGCCGCCGCCGGCCGAAGCGCCGCCCCGCGAAGTACGCCCCGATATCGGCCATCCACACCAGCAGCAGGCAGAACAGCACCCACTCCGCGCCGCGCGAGCCCGCCAGACGCAATCGCGCGAGCGCCAGCCCCGCCGGCACCAGGGCGCACAGGCCGGCGAGCGCCGCCGAGGCGGCGCACACCCGCTGCGGGGCGAGCACGATCCACCCGAGCGCGACCACCCACCAGAGCGCGGCCGCGCCGAGCATGATCTGCAGGCCCTCGCGCGTGGCGGTGAGGCGCCAGGTGAGCGCCAGGCAGGCGCCGATCACGAGCACATAGGCCCCCCGGACCCAGCGCCGCCCACTCTTCAGGAATGCCGACCATTCCCACGCCCCGAGCAGCACCACCAGGGTGATGAGCGCGAGCGTGGCGCTCCCGGGCAGCGCGAACAGCACCACGAGCAGCAGCGCGATGAGAACGGCGGCGGTGATGACGCGCTTGCGCAGCGAGTCGCTCACGGCGCCGCTTTCAGAGCCGCGCCGCCGCACCCGGCCGGGGCCCCGGCGGTGAGCTGCCCGCCGGTGTGCCCGAAGCGCCGCTCGCGCCCGGCGAAGAACTCGAGCGCGCGCTCGAGCTCCGCCTTATCGAAGTCCGGCCACAGCCGCTCGCTGAAATAAAGCTCCGCGTACGCGAGATGCCACAGCAGGAAGTTGCTGATGCGCTGCTCGGCGCCGGTGCGGATGAGCAGATCCGGATCGGGCAGCGCGCCGAGCTCGAGCGCGGCGCCGAAGCGCGCCTCGTCGATGGCCGCCGCCGCGAGCGCCCCGCTTGCGCACTCGGCGGCGAGCGTGCGCGCCGCCTGCACGATGTCCCAGCGTCCGCCGTAGCTCACCGCCACCTGCAGGTTCAGTCCCAAGTTGCCCGCCGTGCGCTGCTCGGCGGCGGCGATCTGCGCCTGCAGCCGCACCGAGAGGGTCTGGCGGTTGCCGATGATGCGCAGCCGCACGCCCTGGCGGTCCAGATCGTTGACCTCGCGGTCGATGGTCTCGACAAACAGGCCCATCAGGCTCGCGACCTCATCGGCCGGCCGCGACCAGTTCTCGCTCGAGAACGCGAACAGCGTGAGCGCCCCGATCCCCAGGCGCGAGCACTCGCGCACGCACAGGCGCACCGGCTCGAGCCCCGCCTTGTGCCCGGCCGAGCGGGCGAGGCCGCGCGCGGCCGCCCAGCGGCCATTGCCGTCCATGGTGATGGCGATATGGCGCGGCAGCGAGCGCGGCTCGGCGTTGTCGGACACGTCGCGCGCCATCAGACCTGCATGACCTCCTTTTCCTTCGCCGAGAGGAGCTGCTCGATCTCGGCGACGTGCTTGTCGGTGAGCTTCTGGATGTCCCCTTCCGCGCGCCGCTCATCGTCCTGCGAGATCAGCTTCTCCTTGAGCATCTCCTTGACGTCGTTCATCACGTCGCGGCGCACGTTGCGCACCGCGACGCGCGCGTTCTCCGCGTCGGCCTTGAGCACCTTGGTGATCTCGCGGCGCCGCTCCTCGGTGAGCGCCGGCATGGGGACGCGGATGACAGTGCCGGCGGTCATCGGCGTCAGCCCCAGGTCGGACTTGAAGATCGCCTTCTCGATGGCCTGCACCACGGCCTTCTCCCAGGGGGAGATCACCAGCGTGCGTCCCTCCTCCACGGCGATGCTCGCCACCTGCTGCAGCGGCACGTCCGAGCCATAGTAATCGACCTTCAGATGCTCGATCAGGCTCGGGTGCGCCCGCCCGGTGCGCAGCTTCTTCATGTCCGCCTGGAAGCTCTGCACGCATTTGGCCATGCGCTCGCGCGCGTCTTTTTTAAGGTCTTCGATCATGGTCGCACTCCGGGCCGCATCGGCTCACTCGCAGGTCACGATCGTGCCCACCTCGTCGCCGCGGACGCTGCGGGTCAGATCCCCTGGATTGTTGAGATTGAACACCTGCAATGGCAAGTGGTTGTCGCGACACATGACGATGGCGGTCGCGTCCATCACGTTCAGCTTCTCCGCGAGCACCCGGTCGAAGGTCAGGTGCCGGTAGCGCTGGGCGGCCGGATTGCGCATCGGGTCATCGGAGTACACCCCGTCGACCTTGGTGGCCTTCAGCAGCACCTCGGCGTTGATCTCGATGGCGCGCAGCGCCGCGGCGGTGTCGGTGGTGAAGAAGGGATTGCCGGTTCCGGCCGCGCAGATCACCACCCGGCCCTTCTCGAGGTGGCGGATCGCGCGGCGGCGGATGTAGTCCTCGCACACCTCGTTGATGCGGATCGCCGACATCACGCGCGCATAGAGGCCGCGGCTCTCGAGCGCATCCTGCATGGCGAGCGCGTTCATCACGGTGGCGAGCATACCCATGTGATCGGCGGTCACGCGGTCCATGCCGGCGCGCGCCAGGCCCGCGCCGCGGAAGATGTTGCCGCCGCCGATGACCACCGCAAGCTGCACCCCGAGGCCGGCGATCTCCTCGAGCTCACCGGCGATGCGTTTGATCACCGCCGGATCAATACCGTAGTCGGCCTGGCCGATGAGCGCCTCGCCGGAGAGCTTCACCAGGATCCGGGAGTAGCGGGACGCTTTCGCTTTTTCATTCGCCATGCGCCAACCTTCACTCGTTACGGAAGCCGCCCGCCCCGCGCGGCGCCGGGGGACGGCGAGGCCGGATCAGACCCCGGTCAGTGGCTACTCGCGCCTTTAACCTGGGCCATGACTTCGGCGACGAAATTCTCCTGCTTCTTCTCGATGCCCGCGCCGACTTCGAAGCGCTCGAAGCCGACCACCTCGGCACCCGCGCTCTTCAGCAGCTTCTCCACCGTCACGTCGGGGTCCTTCACGAACGGCTGGCCGAGCAGCGTCACTTCCCCGAGCGACTTGCGCAGCCGGCCCTCGACCATCTTGGCGACGATCTCCGGCGGCTTGCCCTCGCCCTGGGCCTGCTCGGTGAGGATCTCACGCTCCTTGGCCATCACCTCGTGCGGCACCTGCTGCACCGAGAGGTACTTCGGGCTGCTCGCCGCGACGTGCATGGCGAGGTCGTGCGCGAGCTCGGCCGTGCCGCCCTTCAGCGCCACGAGCGCCCCGATGCGCGAGCCGTGCGTGTAGGCGCCGAGGTGCTGGGGGGACTCGAGCACCGTGAAGCGGCGCACGCCGATGTTCTCGCCGATCTTGGCCACGAGCGCGCGGCGGCGCACATCGACGCTCTCAGCGCCGAGGCTGGCGGCGAGCAGCGCCGCCAGATCCGCCGGGCGAGCGGCGAGCGCCTGAGCGGCCACCGCGCTCGAGAACGCGCGGAAGTCGTGCTCCCGCGCCACGAAATCGGTCTCGCAATTGACCTCGACCATGGCCGCCGCATGAGCGGCACGCTCGATGACGACGACGCCCTCGGCGGCGATGCGCGCGGACTTCTTGTCGGCCTTGGCCAGGCCCTGCTTGCGCATCAGCTCCGCGGCGGCATCCAGGTCCCCGCCGCTCTCCACCAGCGCCTTCTTGCACTCCATCATGCCAGCGCCGGTGCGCTCGCGAAGCTGCTTGACCGTCTCTGCTGTGATGTTCATCTCGGACTCACTTCAATGCCCCGTCCCTGGACGTTCCATCCGCTGCGGCTCTCCGTCGCCGAAGCCTCACCGCAAACGCGGCCGCGGCGGCCGCGCGAGGGATCATTCCCCGCGGCCCTTGCGGCGCGTGGCGCCGCCGGTGCTGCGACGCGCGCCCGCGGCCGGGCCGTTCGCGCCCGAGCCGCCCGATGCGGCCACTTCCGGCACGGGCTCGAGCACCTCCTCCTCGGTGGCAACCTCCCCGGTGGCGACCTCCC
>JAKCEJ010000159.1 GCA_021838065.1 Pseudomonadota bacterium | reverse complement strand
CCGCTCGGCAATCGCGACCGCGCGATGCTCGAGGTGCTGTACGCGACGGGGCTGCGCGTCTCGGAGCTGGTGAACCTGCGCTACGAGCAGATCAATCTCAATCAAGGCGTGATCCGCATCCTCGGCAAGGGCAATCGCGAGCGCCTGATTCCGCTCGGCGACGAGGCGGTGCGCTGGCTGACCGAGTTTGTGCATGGTGCCCGCGACGAAATCCTGCTCGAGCGCCAGACGGATTATCTCTTCCCGACCCGCCGCGGCGACCGGATGACGCGCCAGGCGTTCTGGCACATCATCAAACGCTACGCCCGCAAGGCGGGTATCGCCAAGGGACTGTCACCGCATACCCTGCGCCACGCCTTCGCGACCCACTTGCTCAACCACGGAGCGGACCTGCGCGTCGTGCAGATTCTGCTCGGGCACAGCGACCTCTCGACCACCCAGATCTACACGCACGTGGCCAGCGAGCGGATGAAGGACCTGCACTCGCGCCACCATCCGCGCTCCTGAGCGCCCGCGCGGCACTCGCCGCGGATCCACCCGTGGCGCGCTAACGCACCAGGAGCCTGAGTTTGTCAGGCTTGCCGTCCCAATCCTTGGCGTCGGCGGGCGCTTCCTTCTTTTCCGTGATCACCGGCCACTGCTTGGCGAGTTCGGCATTGAGCGGCTTGTACGACTCCTGGCCGGCCGGCAGCTCCTCCTCGGAGAAGATCGCCTCCGCCGGGCACTCCGGCTCGCACAAGGTGCAATCGATGCACTCGTCCGGATCGATGACGAGGAAGTTCGGACCCTCGTGAAAACAATCCACGGGGCACACTTCCACGCAGTCCATGTATTTGCACTTGATGCAGTTTTCAGTCACCACGAAAGTCATCGGAATTCCTTCTGAATCAACGGACTAGGCCGCATTCGCCCATCACCGGAAACAGCACCGCGCACGGCGCGAACAGGAACTTGATCCGGAGGGTTACGGACGTCCGCAACAACGACAAATATTGTGCCATGTTGCGCCGGCGACCCGCAAAGCGCCCCGAGGTCGAACGCGGCTAGCTGAGCCGCCGCGCGAGGGCAGTGAAGTGATGGACCTCGCGGCCCGCGGCGCGGTCCTCCAGGAAACGGCGCAGGCTGAATTCCGTGCTCGGGAAGGCGAGGTCCGTCCACGGGATGTCCTCGGGCCGCACCAGCGCCGTTTCCAGGCTCTCCGGCCCTGCCCCGTGCTCCCCCTTGGGCATGGTGGCGCGAAAGAACACGTGGACCTGCTGCGCATGCAGCACGTGCACGACCGACAGGAGAGAGCCGATCTCGACTTCCACGAGCGCCTCTTCGCGCGACTCGCGGGCCGCCGCCTGCTGCAGCGTCTCGCCGTTTTCCATGAACCCCGCCGGCACCGTCCAGAAGCCGCGGCGCGGCTCGATCGCGCGCCGGCACAGCAGAATGCGGCCATCGTGCTCAGGCACGCAGCCGACGATCAAGCGCGGGTTCTGGTAATGGATGACGCCGCACGCATCGCACACGTAGCGTGGCAGATGATCTCCGGGAGGGACACGCACCGTCAGTCGCGCGCCGCATTGGCTGCAGAAATTCATGGTGTCAGGCGATGACGGAGGCAACGCGCGTGAGGCTTGATCGCGGACGAACCTGAGCCAGCATACGGTGGCGGCGCGCCCTTGTCGACAGCAGGATCCCGCGCAGACCGGGATCCCGCGCTCGGCGTTAGGCCCGGCGCGGCGCGGGCGCGCCCAGTGCGCGGGCTCTACTGATGCGAACTGCGTCGCGGCCGGCGTCCTTGGCTTCGTACAGGGCCACGTCGGCACGTGCGACGATCTCATCGAGCGTGCGGGCCCCGTCGGCGGTGCTTGCCAGACCCGCGCTGAAGGTGACTCGCGGCAGGGTGATCTTTCCCTCGGGGCAGGGGATCTGGATGCCGAGTGCGAGCACGCGCAGCCGCTCGACGGTGGCGAGCGCCGAGTCGAGCGTCGCATCGGGCAACACGAGCAGGAATTCCTCGCCCCCCCAGCGGCCGAGAACGTCACCGGCGCGCAGCGCGCCGCGCGACAGATGCGCGAACTCTCGCAGCACGTGATCGCCCGCGGCGTGCCCGCACTGGTCGTTGATGGTCTTGAAGTAGTCGAAATCGATGAGCGCCACCGTGAGCGGCCGGCTCTGCTCGAGCGCCTCGATGAGCGCCGCGGTGGCGAGCTGTGCGGTGCAGCCGCGGTTCGGCATGCCGGTCAGGGGATCCGAGTTGGCGAGCACCACGAGCTGACGGCGGTGGCGCCGGTCGGCGATGACGATGTACGAAAGCAGCGCAATGACGAGTGCGCCGCCGACGCCCGCGGCCTCCATCCAGAGCAGCAGCTGCTTCTGTTTGATGGCCTCGTCGGAGGCGACCTGCAGCTTGCGCCGCAGCACCGCGTTCCGCTGGAATTCCTGCTTGGCCTGGAAGCGCACCTCGAGCGCATCGCGCAGCCGGGTTTGATTGCCGCGGTTCTGCGCTGTGTACAGGCGTATATAGGTGCTCAGGTCATGATAGGCGCCGCTGTAGTGGTGCAGTGCGGCGTTGGCCTCGGCGCGCACCAGGTAGGCCGGCGCCACCGTGAAGGCAACCATGTCGGCGCCGTGCTTGTCGAGCACATGATTGAGCAGCTGCAGCGCGCGCCTCGGGTGACCCTGGGCAAGGTCGATCCGCGCGAGCTGCACGTGCGTTTCCTTGATCATGCTCGCCACCTCGCCGGCGGTGAGCACCGGGACCGCCCGCTCGCACTCACGGCGCGCGGTTGCATAGCGCTTCAGCGCGATGTTGATTTCGCAGATGCGCAGATTCGAGTACGCCGTGCCCTGCTGGTCGCCGACCGAGGAGCTGATCGCCCGCGCTTGTCGCAGCGCCGCGATGGCCCGGTGGTAGCGCCCCATGGCCCGCAGGATCTCACCCTTGAAGTAGATGCCCCCGGAGAGATCGTCGCTCGCATGATGGGCCTTGTCCCACTCAATCTGCTGGCGGATGTAATTCAGCGCTTCGTGATCATCACCCATGCTGCGCAGCGCGACCGCCAACCCCTCGCTTGCCATAACGCGGGCCATGGGCAGCTTGTTCGCAATGCTCTGCATGTAGGCCTGGGTCAGCTCGCGGATCGCCAGGCTCGTGCGGTTGCGCAGCGTGTTCATGAAGCCCTGGTCGGCCTCCAAGCACAAATCGCTGCGTGATCCGGGCGGCAGCAGCGCGCGCGCCCGTTTGATCTCGACGAGCGCTTTGGTGATTGTCGCCGGAGAGGAGAAGCTGCTGCCGTAATTGGCGAGCAATTCCAGGCGCAGCGGATCGGTCGGATCGTGCAGCAGGGCGAGCCCGGCGCGAGCGGCAGCGCGCTGCGGGTGCGTCAGGGTGAGCTCCCCGAAGGCGCTCGCCCGGACGGCATACAGGGCCGCCAGAGTCCCCGGCTCGCTCTGGGCCGCCTCGGGGGGCAGGGCGGCCATTCGCGCCTTCACCTCGGCCAGCGCCCGACTCGGATTCTGCATGACCAGCGGGCGCAGTTCGCGGTATATCGGAGCGCGCACATCGAAACAGCCAGCGCGCGCGGCGGGACCGGGCGCCCAGGCGCAGAGCAGCAGCGCGGCGGCGGACCCCAGCAGCGTCGCGCGCCGATTAAAGCGATGGGCACCCATGACAATGGGCAAATTAAGGGGGCCGCCGAAGGCGGATGGGACTGGATTTCACGTTTTCACTCACTGATAGGCGTGCCCGGGCTCCGGGGTGGGCGGACTCGTGCGGCCGGTCACACTCGCAGACGCGGGCCGGCCGCACAAGTGCCGCTGACGGCGCTATCGGCCCGGAGCCGGACGGCTCAAAGACAAAGTCTCAAACTGCGACGGTCCGCACGCGGGGCACAACCGGGCGCGTACTGGCTTACCGTTTCGTGCGGTGGCGTTCAAGCTTTCCCTGCGCCGGCCGAGGAGCGTCGCCGGGCATTCCACGGCGGCGCTCGCAAAGGTGGTGCGAGGTCGGAGTCGAATTCTCCGCATAAGCGCTTGAAGTTGCCGCCGGTTATCTGGTCGCCGAGAAGAAGTACCCCCAGTCATACCCCCACGGCCCTGGGGGTACACTGCGCCTCTCGCTCAACAGCCTGGGCAAGCGTGGTGCGGACAATAGCAGCTCAGCTGTTCCGGACATGCGGCCCCGCCTCGCCTCAGAGGCATGGTGAGGGTCCTGTGGCAGGCGGCCTTTTGAGAGGTGGGTAATCTGGTCAATATATTGCTCTTTTAGGGTACTATGGTTAATATAATGACCAAATGAGCACCTCGGAGATCAGTCCTGTCCTAGAGCGCCAGTTGTTGCTGCAGCTGGGCGATCGGCTCAAACGCCTGCGGAAGGCACAGGGAGTTGGCACGGTCGAGATGGCTGCGCGCACCGGGATCACCCGCAATACTCTGAGGGCAGTCGAAGCCGGCGATCCAGCTCCCTCGATCGGCACCTATCTGCGGGTAATGTCTGTTCTCGGCATCAGTGGCGAGTTAGCGTTGCTGGCCGGCGACACCATGCGGCCTCCGCCGCCGGATTCCGCGGCGGCAAGATCCCGGCGCGCGCCGCCGGTCGTGCAGGTGCGCGTCTTCGCAGACGACGCGCAGCACCGTCTTCAGGACTTGCAGAGTCTGGCGCTACACGAGGAGGCGGTGCGGATGGCCAAGTCCGACCCAGCGCTGGTACTGCGCGCCCAAGACACCGTCAGGCGCTGGCTCGCCCGCGGCGACTCGCGTTCCGCAAGCCTATGGCGTGAATGGCAAACAATCTTGGCAGCGGGTCACTGGCGCAAGGTGCTCGGCCGCACGCGACATGCTCAGCAATTACGGCAGGCTTCACCGCTCGTCACCGCTCTTCCGCAAGAGGCGCGCTGCCGCATATTGGAGCAAGTGAGTAACCTCAAGAAGGGGATCGTGATCGGCAGCACTCCAATGACTCCAGAGGGCGAGGAGTAGCTGGGGATCACGCGATGACGCGAGAAGAGCTCGAACATGTCATCCGCGCCAGCGGCGACATCACGAATCAGTACGAGTTCGTCATCGTCGGAAGCCAGTCGATGCTCGGCCCCGTGCCAAGCCCGGAAGAGGTGTTTACGGTTTCGATGGAAGCCGACATCTACCCGCTCCAGGCCCCCGAACTTGCTGACAAGATCGACGGCGCCATCGGCGAAGGCTCGCAATTTCACCGGAGTTTTGGCTACTACGCTCAGGGAGTGGGCCCGGAGACTGCCACATTGCCGAAGGACTGGATGCAACGGGTGCACCGAGTCCAAAATAACAACACCAATGGTCGCGTGGGTTACTGCCTGGACGTGCTCGACCTCTTTCTTGCGAAAGCCGCGGCCGGACGCGCGAAAGACCGTGAGTTCTGCATGGCGCTGTTTGAGTACGGCTACGTCACTCTAGCGCAGGCGCTGAGGATGGTGCCGACCATGCCTTTCGACGACAAGGAGCAGCGAACGCTACGCGCAACCATTCGCCGCTGGGCGAAGGCCGTTCGAGACGCTGGTTGATCCTCGAAGCCATACCCTGGCGCGGCGAGCTGCCGCGTGGCGATGCCGCCGACATCGTCTGCACCGGGGACCGACAGGCGCAGCGCGTCGTGTCGACGCTGATCGAGAGAGGTGTGGTGATTTCCGTACGCAGCCGCGCGCCGCTGCGGCTTGCTTTTCCGGTAGCGCCAGGCATCACGCTGGATGTCGAGCCTTACGGATCAACCGCGAAATGGTGCTTTCGGCCATCAGCCGACGGCGGTCGATACGGCACTTGGGCCTCCGGATAGCGGTCCTTCA
The DNA here is from genome assembly GCA_021838065.1 of Pseudomonadota bacterium. Taxonomy (GTDB): domain Bacteria; phylum Pseudomonadota; class Gammaproteobacteria; order Steroidobacterales; family Steroidobacteraceae; genus 13-2-20CM-66-19. Next base: position 1,107 of record JAKCEJ010000159.1, on the reverse strand, counting down.
GAACGTGTCAACCGTTGCCGCACGGCTCCACGCGGCAGGCCGTGTCTGGCCATAAGGGTAGCCGTGATGGCCTGTTTGTGCGGATGGACGTAAGAGTTCAATGGCTAATCAGCACGCGTCGGACAAACCCATCTTGCTACCCTGCAGAACAAACCCAAGAATGCATGAACGCAGCAGAGCGAATACGGACGTTTGACAATGGCATGAGAGAAGGCCTGATAATAAATTTCGCCAGCCACGTTAAGCTTAGGCTGACGGCGACAGCTATGAACGCTGCGTTATTCGCCATTATCGGAATATTCTTTGGTGCGCGGCCGAGCGTTTCGATGCAACCCGGCATCCCCACTCGTAGAGGGGTTCGAGGGACTCCCGATACACTGATCGCAGCTAAATTGAGCGTGCACGTCATTCCCACTTCTTACGCTAGCGGCGTAGGGAGCCAAGGCAAATATCCTCAAACGATTTCGTTAAAGATTCCGGCAACGCTGAAAGACTCTGTCTCAGCGTATGGTGCCGCGGGTCGGATATGGCTGGCACCCCGGGGATGGGACGGCATGGCGGCACAGGGCGCCGATGGTTCCACCGGAGTCAAGCTGCGCCCCGCCTTGGTCCACTCGCGAGTCGGACCATATGTCATTTACAGCGACGATGGTGGATGCGCCGGCTGTGCGATTACTGATGCTGCACGCTATTTCCCTGACGCCAAAGCGAAATCCCGGGAATTCGGTTTCGACTCCGAGAAGACTTACTTTCCGCACATCGCGGGTGTGATTTCCGGGAATTTCCGGCAGCCGATCAGCCGCGGAAGCCGCTTGCCGGCACGCCGAGCAGATCGAGTACCTGACGCTGCAGCGGGGTGAAGTCGGCCTCGAAGCACTGCACAACGCTACCGGCGCGGCTGAGCAGGTGCCGCTCGACGTGGCTGAAGAGGCGCAGCACCTGCTCGGTGGTCGGATGTGCGCAGCGGCGCTCCTCGGGATATAGCGGCAAGGTCGTCAGCAGCTCGCGCTTCATCGTCTGTCGCAGCTCGCGCTCGATGAGCGCCTGGATGAGGAGCGCGAGGAAATAGACGGTGAAGAACGCCTCGATGCGCGCGGGGTTCTTCAG
>JAKCEJ010000158.1 GCA_021838065.1 Pseudomonadota bacterium | reverse complement strand
ACCGATTCGGCCCGCGACCTCGTGATCGGCGGCTCGCAGAACTACCACTATTTGAGCCTGAGCAAGCGCTACTCCTACTTCGCCACCCTCGAGTACCGGCCCTCGAGCGCCTACGCCACCACGCTCGATCTGTCCTACGAGGGTTACCAGAAGACGAGCCAGCGCAAGGGCATTGAGTTCCCGCTGTTCTGGTCCAGCGCGACGCTTGCAACGGTGGGGCCGGTGGTCAACGGATTCGTCGAGAACGGCACCTACACCGGCGTCTACCCGGTGATCCGCAACGACTACAACCATCACAAGGACCGCGTCTACAACATCCGCTGGGGCAACCGGTTCAAGTTCACCGACAGCTGGACCGGCAGCGTGGACGCGAGCTACAACAACGCCTCGCGTACCTATGGCAAGCTCGAGAATTACTCGGGCTTCGGCTACGACGGCCCGGCCAACAGCGCGACCGTGCCGCCGACCACCGTGAACTTCAGTTACGGCTCGGGCGGCCAGCTGCTGCTGACCTCGTCGCAGAATTTCGCGTCGTCCTCGATCGTCCTGACCGACCCGCAGGGCTGGGGCTCGGGTGCAGGCCTCGTGCAGCAGGGCTTCCTCAACCAGCTGCACAACGAGGAGTATCTTGCGAACCTGAAGGCGGCCGCCACGCACTACTTCGAGACCGGGCCGATCTCCAGCGTGGAAATCGGCGCGGACTACGCGCACCATCACAAGAGCGCCAACATCGGCCAGGACTACGTGGTGCTGCCGGGCAGCTGCTACATCTTCAGCAGCACGTGCACGCCCACCGAGACGGCGCCGATTCCCGCAAGTGCCTACACGGGCGCGGTGGATGCCCTCGGCTTCATGGGCATCGGGCCTCAGGTCACGTACAACCCGAATGCGCTGCTCGCCAGCGGAGCGGATCTGTTCTTCCCGACGGCGGGCTCGAACACCGGGCCCATGGGGCCGCCGAACTGGTCGATGCACGAGGACGACACCTACGGCTTCCTGCAGTTCAACCTGCAGACGTCGCTCGGACCGGACGTCGGACTGCGCGGCAACTTCGGCGTGCAGGTCGCTCATACCTCGCAGGAGTCGTCGGGCTCGCGCATCGCGCCGGGGGTGACGGCAGGCGGCTCGTCGCAGGTCACTCTGATCCCCATGACCGGCGGCACGAGCTTCACCCGCTATCTGCCCAGCCTGAACCTGGTGCTGACGCTGCCGCATGACTACCAGGTCAACCTCGGTGTCGCGCGCACCATGGCCCGCCCGCCCATGAACGACATGGCGGCCAGCCTGTCGATCGGCACGAGTCCGCAGTACATCAGCAGCACGAACCCGAACCAGGCGTACTTCAACGCCGGTGGCGGCAATCCGGCGCTGCTGCCGACCATGGCCACGAACGTCAACGTGAGCCTGGCGAAGTACTTCACCGGCGGACATTACCAGTGCACCGCCGGGGAGCGGGCGCAGAACTCGTCGCTGTGCTTGACCGGGGGCTCCGGCTTCGTGCAGCTGTCGGGCTTCTTCCTGTCGCTGAGCAATTACATCAACCCATCCGCGGCCACGCTGTATAACTTCGCGCCGTTCGTCAGCTCGTACTTCGCGAGCAATCCGACCGGTCTGGCGCAGCTCGGCACGACGTATGGCACGCTGAACATCCCGCAGAACAACGGCTCCGGCCATATCTATGGCGCACAGCTCGCGACCAACCTGCCGTTCGGCGATCTGACCCCTTGGCTGAACGGCTTCGGCGTGGAGGCGAGCGGTACGCTCACCCGCAGCGCGGTGTATTACCCGGGCAACACGCAGCCGGTGACGATCGTGGGCCTCTCCAAGTGGGTGGAGAACTACACGCTGTACTACGCGCACTCGGGATTCGAGGCAGATGTGGGCCTGAGCTCCAAGACGGCCGCGCTCGCCACCATCTTCGGCATCAGCGAGACCCGGCAGGAGTACATGCAGCGGGGCCAGCACTGGATCAACGCCCAGGTGAGCTACCGGTTCGGCCGGGGCATGGTCAAGGGCCTGACCGTCATCGCCTCGGGCCAGAACCTCGGCAACGAGGTGCAGGAGGAGTACGCCAACAACGATCCGCGGCAGATCATCCGCTGGGAGCAGTACGGCCGCACGTTCAACGTGGGATTCTCATATAAGTTCCAGTAATCCGCATTCGCGAGGGAAGCATCCCCGCCGGCCCGCGCCGGCGGGGATTTGAGAGCCGACGAGCCGGCTGAGCGGGCTTTCGCCTTCGTCCCTCTAACAATGCCGTAATAAAACCAACCCCCTCGGGCCCTGCCGGTGCGAACCGGTGGGGCCTTTCTTTATCAGCTGCGCCGTTTCGGCACGCCCCGGGCGGTGCTAGCATCGAGCCCGCGATGCGGGAGGTCGGGCTATGACTCAGCGGGCGATCAAGCGGGTGGTCATCGTCGGCGGCGGCACGGCCGGCTGGCTGAGCGCGGCGGTGCTGATCCGGACCATGGCGGCGAGCCTCGAGGTGCGTGTCATCGAGTCCGAGGCCATCGGCGTCATCGGAGTGGGCGAGGCGACGATCCCGCAGATCCGCAACGTCAACCGCTTCCTCGGCATCGATGAGGACGCGATGCTGCGGGCGACCGGCGGAACCTTCAAGCTCGCGATCGAATTCAACGACTGGCTGCGCGTCGGCCACACGTACCTGCACGCGTTCGGCGAGGTGGGGCTGCCGCTCGGGCCGCTGCCGTTTCAGCACTACTGGCTGCGCAGCCAGAAGGATGCGGCCGCAGCGGACTTGTGGACCTACTCGCTGAACGGGGCGGCCGCGCGCGCACACCGCATGGCGCGCCTGGAGAAGATCGGCAATACGCCGCTCTCCGGCATCAACTACGCGTTCCATTTCGACGCGACCCGTTACGGCCGGGTGCTGCGCGAGTACGCCGAGCAGCGCGGCGCGAAGCGCACCGAGGGTAAGATCGTCGACGTCAAGCTGCGTGGGACCGACGGCTATATCGAGGCCCTCGTGCTGGAGAGCGGCGAGCGCATCGAGGGCGATCTGTTCATCGATTGCTCCGGGTTCCGTGCATTGCTGATCGAGGGCGCGCTGCACAGCGGCTTTGACGACTGGCGCGATTGGCTGCCCTGCGACCGTGCCGTGGCGATCACTGCGGCCAATGGCGCCGTGGTGCGCCCGTTCACCCAGGCCACAGCCCGGCCTGCGGGTTGGCAATGGCGCATTCCGCAGCAACACCGCAGCGGAGACGGGCATGTGTACTGCAGTGAGTTCATGAGCGACGATGAGGCCGCCTCGCTCCTGCTGGCCGGTCTCGAGGGGCCGGCATTGAGCGAGCCGCGGCTCATTCGGATATCAACCGGCGTGCGCCGCCGCCTGTGGCTGCGCAACTGCGTGGCCGTCGGGCTCGCCGGGGGATTCATCGAGCCGCTGGAGTCGACGGCAATTCATCTGGCGCAGTCGGGCATCAGCCGGCTGCTCGCGCTCTTTCCCGACACCGGCTTCGATCCGGCGATCGCCGAGGAGTACAACCGCCAGATGCGTCAGGAGTACGAGCAGGTACGGGATTTCGTGGTGCTGCACTATCGTGCGACGGAGCGGCGCGACACGCCCTTCTGGCGGCACTGCGCGGCGCTCCCCGCTCCTGCGGGGCTTGCCCGAAAGCTGGAGATCTTCCAGGCCACGGGCCAGATCTTCCGCGAGAACGAAGAGCTGTTCACGGAGCAATCCTGGCTCCAGGTGATGATCGGACAGGGTATCAGGCCGCGGCGGTATCATCCGGTGGCCGACAACCTGCCCGCCGAGCAATTCAACGAATTCCTGGGCAACATCCGCACGCTGATTCACGGTGCCGTGGAGCGCATGGACAGTCACGAGCGGTTCATTGCCGGGCATTGCGCGGCCGAGCCGCAGTGACGGTCGCCCGATCAGACTGAGAAACCCGTGGCGCGGCAGTGCCGCTCGATGTACTCGCGGTGCGTGGGCAGAGAGTTCGCGGCCCGGTTCAGCACGTCGCGGATTCCTGCCAGATAGCGCGTCGCATCGACTTCGGTGTGCAGGTCGGCGAGCGGGTGATGCCGCTCGGGCCACACCTCCTGGCCGGCGAGCACCGCCAGCCAGTTGCTGTTCTGAAACAGCTCGAGCGGTTCGGCGACGATATGTCCGTAGTGGCGGAACTGATCGATCTTGTACTGCAGCGTCTCCGGAATCGGCATGGCGCGCGTGTGGCGCCACAGCGGCTCGTCACGCTGCTGCGCGTGATAGTGCAGGATAAGGAAATCGCGAATGCGCTCGTATTCGATGCGCGTCAGCCGATTGAACTCGCGCGCCAGCAATGGATCGCAGTCCCGGTCCGGGAACAGCGCGAGCAATCGTGTGATCGCCGACTGCACCAAGTGCAGTGCGGTCGATTCGAGGGGCTCGAGAAAGCCAGCCGCTAGACCGATGGCCACGCAATTGCGCGACCAGAATTCACGCCGCGCGCCGGACGTGAACTTGATCAGCCGGGGTCCGCCCAGCGGTTCGCCCTCCAGGTTTGCCAGCAGAAGCGCCGTCGCTTCGTCCTCGCTCGTGAACTCGCTGCAGTAAACGTGGCCGTTCCCGATGCGGTGCTGCAGCGGAATGCGCCACTGCCAGCCGGCCGGCCGTGCTGTCGAACGCGTGTAGGGCGGCAGAGCCTGGCCGACCGGGGAGCCGACGGCGACGGCCCGGTCGCAGGGCAGCCAGCGCCGCCAGTCCTCGTACTCGCTGTGCAGTGCGCCCTCGATCAGCAGGGCGCGGAATCCCGAGCAGTCGATGAACAGGTCGCCCTCGATGCGCCGGCCGCTCTCGAGCACGACGGCCTCGATGAAACCATCCGCGCCGCGCTGCCGTACGTCGACGATCTTGCCCTCGGTGCGCGCGACTCCACGCCGCTCCGCGTAGCCGCGCAGGAATTTGGCGTACAGCGCCGCATCAAAGTGATAGGCATAGTCGTACATCGAAAGTACGAGTCGTCGATCGGCGAGCGGCCGGTCGAAGCGGCCCGCCCGGGCCGCCGCCCACGCCATGGCATAGTCCTGTATCGGTGCGCCGTCGCCACGCGACCGCTCGCGCAGCCAGTAGTGGTGCAGAGGAACGGTATCGAAATCCGGCGCGAATCCTCCGAACGGATGGAAATATCGCTGCCCGACCCGTGTCCAGTCGACGAACTCGATCCCGAGCTTGAACGTGCCGCCGGTCGCGGCAGCGCACGCGTTCTCGTCGATTCCCAGTTGTGCGTTGAACTGGCGGATCGGGGGAATCGTCGCCTCACCGACCCCTATGGTCCCGATGGCGTCGGACTCGACCAGCTCGATGGGCGTACGGCCCTGCGTCGCGTTGGCGAGCGCCGCAGCGCTCATCCAGCCAGCTGAACCGCCTCCCACGATGACGATGCGGCGAATATGGCGCTCTGGCGTGTCGATCATGCCGGTTGCTCGTGAACACGCGACGCCGCAGTGCGGCGTCGCGAACTATTCGCGCTGATCTTGCCATAACGTACCGTCTGCCGCCGCGCAGTATGATGTTCCGCGCGCGTCGCGGTGCGTGACGTCGCCGCATTCCATCGACCATCGAAGCCTAGGCCTTTCTATTCGGGCCGGACCATTCGGCCAACCATGAATACGTATGCGAAGCGTTGCCAAGCTCGGCACGCGCGTCGCATTCTGCCCCAGTAGCTCGGAGGACCGCGCACCGCACGCGCGGCATTGTCTTTGCAATCGTGCATCTGTGCAGACCGCACGTGACAATGCCACGATGGAAGCGCGCGGAGCGCCGGCGGTGCTGAAGTGGGACCGGGTTGCTTCGGGATGCGGTAGCGAATCCGCTCATCGAATCCGCAATCACCGTCGCAGGCCGCGCGCTCTCGCGAATGCCATCGGTGAGAGGCTCCCGCATCGCGCTGCGATCGTGGTTGCTCCGCATGCATTCCGGCTCGGCGCATGGCGTCGCAGGCCGCTTCCATCGGGTGATCCCCCGTATCCGGCGCTATGCGCGCCTCAGCGGGCCGCGTCCTCGACGGCGAATTTGCACCGGCGCCACGCGCGGCGCGTTGAGGGGAATCTGACGACATGAATCTGGGACATCGATGGGCCGCAATGGCGGCTGCCGGCGTGCTCGCCGCAGGGACCGGCCACGCTGCGCTCGCGGCTGGTGGCGCAGTCACGACGCTACCGAAGGGTGCCGACGTGGGGCTCGCGGGCGGCACGTTGCAACTGACGCTGGTGCGCAGCAACGTGCTGCGGGTGCACTTTCTGCCGGGCGGCCATGCCTCGCCTCCGGCGCTGGTGATGTCGCCGCGCGCTCCCGTCGCGGCCGCCGGGCCGGTGACCGTTCGCAACAACGGCCATCAGCTCGTGCTGGAGAGCCGGGCGATGCGTGTGGTGTTCGACCGCGGCACGGACACCCTGCGCGTCTTCCGCGCGAAAAGCACGATCGCGATCCTGACCGAGGCTAATCTCGCCGGCCTCGCGCACGGCACGCTGGCATTGCACTATGCGCCGAAGACGGCGGCGCTATACGGGGTACACGATTTCAACGCGTTTCAACAGGCCCGCGCAGGCCTGTTGCGCAGCGGGCGGCAGCTGGCCACGGCGGGTTTCCAGGGCGACGCCGGAGCGCCGCTGGTGTGGAGCACGTCGGGATTCGCCGTGCTGCTCGACAGCCAGAAGACCCTCTTTGATCTCACGCCCGGCAGCATTCAGGTGCTGCGCGAGACACGCCCGGACCTCGATTACTACCTGATCCTCGGCGCGCCGAAGCGCATCTTCTCCACCCTGGACGTGCTCACCGGCCATGCGCCGCTGTTTCCCAAGTGGTCCTTCGGCTTCATCAACAGCCAGTGGGGCATAGACGAAGGGGAACTGCTGCGCATCATCCACCGCTACCGCGCGCTGCACATTCCGATCGACGCCT
>JAKCEJ010000157.1 GCA_021838065.1 Pseudomonadota bacterium | reverse complement strand
AAAAATATACAGGTATAATATCACCGACCCCGGGGAGAGGTACCGAAGCGGTCATAACGGCGCCGACTCGAAATCGGATGGTCGGGTAAAACCGGCACGTGGGTTCGAATCCCACCCTCTCCGCCAGTTAAAAAAACAACTATAAATCAAGGTGTTGGATAATCTCGGGGCTCGCGTATAACATAATTTGCCATTAACAAGATTTTTGCTCAGCGGAACGACGTAGATGTCGCACCTTCGACACAGGACCGCTGCTCTGAGGCACGCGCGGCGGATTGCAGGCGGCGCGCTATTTGGGGTGTTGGTCCTCGGGCTGTGCGCCCATCCCTCTGCCAGCCGGGCGCTTGGACGACCTATGCCCGCCGCGGCGCGCCTCAGGCATCGTGCCACGCGCCAATCCGCGGCGCAGCTCGGTCAGGTGACCATCCAGGCCTTGCGCGAGCGCAACAAGCTGAAGAGCGTCGTCGATCATTTCGTGTTTTCGACGCTCGTGTGGTTCGGGCACGATGAGTATCCGCGCTGGAACGCTCCCGTGTGCCCCCTGGTGGCCGGCCTCACGCGTGAGCAGGGCGATTTCATCCTGGCACGGATCACGCAGGCGGCGCGTGCCGCCCACGTGCCGCTCGCTGGCAAAGGCTGTCACGCCAACCTCTTCGTGATGGTCACCAGCCGGCCGCATCTGCTGCTGAGACTGTGGTGGGCCAAGGATCGGACCATGTACGACACCCGCAACGGCATCGCCCCGGTGCAGCAATTCATCGCGTCCAGGCGACCGATTCATGTGTGGTACAACGCCGGCCTCGGCTGCGGCGGGGCGCCCCTCAGCCCCTCTGCGCCGGAAAATGCGCTCGCGGCCGCAGGTGTGCTCGTGGAGGGCGGCGGCGGTGTGGTTTGCTCCCAAGGGGTCGACACCCTGCTGCGCAACGTGACCGCCCTGGGATTCTCCTCGGTCATCATCGTGGTCGACACGAAACAGCTGCGTCACGTCACATTTGGGCAGCTCGGCGCCTACGTCGCGCTGGTCGGGCTGGCGCAGGTCAATACGGCGGTGCATGACGGTGCGGCACCGACGATTCTGCAGCTGTTTCAGGGCACGGACCATCCGCCGCAGGACCTGACTGTCTGGGACCGTGCGCTGCTGTACGCGCTTTACAACAGCTCGCCGGCGAGCACGCTGCAGGTGTCGGAGATCAACGCCAGCGTGCTGAAGAAGATCGCTCGCTAGGGATGCGCGTAGCCGGTGCGGCTCACGCCGGGCTTGGCGGGTCGGTGCGCTGTGTCTTAGTCGGGGGCCCGCACCAGCAGGACGGGGACTGGCGCATGCCGCAGAATGTACTCGGCGCTGCTGCCGAGCAGCACTCGGCTGATTCCGTTGCGTCCATGCGTGCCGCAGACGATCAAGTCGGCCGGCCACTGGCGCGCGCGCTGTACGACGCACTCGCCCACCGGTACGCCGAGCTCCTCCAGCAGAACGGTCTGCACGCGGATGCCGGCTTCGCGGACCCGGGCCTCGGCCTGCTTGAGCAGCTCGGCGCCGGCTTCGCGCAGAGCCTTGGCGCCGGCGTCGAGATTGACCGCGGCGATGTCGCCGGCGGCGACCCGCCACTCATCGACGACATGCAGCAGCAGAATCTCGGCCTTCTGATCGCGCGCCAGCTCGATGGCTTCGCGCAGGCCCTGGGCCGCGGTGGAAGTGCCGTCGACGGGAACGAGGATGCGCTGATACATGCTGGGCCTGCGAAGTTGCGCCACTGGGCACAGCCTACGCGCGAATCGAACGCTTGGCACCTGTGGAAATCTTCTCCCTCGCCGCCGGCCGCCCGATCAGCGCCGGCCCGACTCGTGGAATAATGCCGGCTCATGCAACGGCCGAGGTGATTCAGAGTCGAAGCTCTATGCTGGGCGCATTCACCAACTTCATTGTTACGCTCGCCCGCAACCACCGGGAGATCGCCTATGGGGTGGTCGGGCTGGTCGCGCTCTCGGAGTCGCTGCCGGTCGTCGGGGCGGTCGTTCCGGGAGATGCGATCATTCTCGGTATTAGCGCCCTGGTGCCGACAGGGGCGTTGCGCCTCTGGCCGCTGATCTTCGCGGCGTTCGCCGGAGCAGTGCTCGGTGACGGCTTCGCGTTCTGGCTCGGGCGGCATTATCACGCGGCGATCCTCAACCGCTGGCCGTTCCGCGGTCGTCCGCGGCTCGTGACCCGCGGTACGGCCTTCCTGCAGCGCCATGGCGGCAAGAGCGTGTTCGTGGCGCGATTCGCACCCGGCGTGCGCGCCATCGTACCGGTGCTCGGCGGCATTCTGCAGATGGACCTGGTGCGCTTCTACGTCATGAACGTCGTTTCGGCGCTGTTGTGGTCGCCGGCGCACATCCTCGCCGGGGCTGCCATCGGGGCCTCGTTCGTGCTGCTCGGAGCGGTGGCCGGCCGGCTGGCGCTGATTGCGGGCATCCTCCTGGTGTCGCTCGGCCTGCTGTACGTGTCCGCGCGCTACGCGGTGCGTCGCGCGCCGCCGCTCGCGCTCGCCGCTCAGGAACGCGTGCGATTGTGGGCGGGCGAGCGCGACAGCTGGTTGGCGCGACAGCTGCTGGCGGTGCTCGACCCGGCGCGCAAGGAGTTGCCCGGGCTGGCGCTGCTCGCGGCCATCGTGCTCTCGAGCCTGTGGCTGTTCTTCGGGGTCCTGCAGGATGTGCTCGCCGGCGATCCGCTGGTGCGCGCCAACGAGGCGGTGTTTCAATTCCTGCAGGGACTTAGGACCGAGTGGGTGGATCAGGCAATGGTCGCGATCACCGAACTGGGTGATGCGCGCGTGGTCGCGGCCGTGACGCTCGCGGCGCTCGCCTGGCTCGCCTGGCGGCGCAATTGGCGCGCCGCGGCCCATCTGTTCGCAGTGATCGCGATCGCCGGGCTCGCCACCGCCGCTTTGAAAGTCTCGCTGCACATCCACCGGCCCGAGCCCATCGACACTGGGTGGGATGCGTTTGCCTTTCCGAGCGGCCACTCGGTGGCCAACGCGGCCCTGTACGGCTTCCTCGCCATCATCACGGCGTGGGAAATCCGCCCGCGATGGCGGCTGCCGGTCATCGGCGCACTCGCTCTGCTGGTCGGGGCCATCGCCTTCTCGCGCGTCTATCTCGGCGCGCACTGGCTGTCAGACGTGCTCGGCGGCACGGCCTTCGGCATCGCCGCCGCGGCGCTGTTCGGGATTGCCTATCTGCGGCACGATCCGCCGCCGGTCGGTGCGACGGGCCTGTGCGTCACGGTGGGCCTGGTCCTGCTCCTTGCCGGCGCGGTGCACATCGATCGCCGCCACGCGGCCGATATGAGCCGCTATGCGGTGCGTGAGCAGATCCGCCCAATGCCGCTCGCCGAATGGTGGCGGAGCGCCTGGGTGAGCCTGCCGGCGCGCCGCATCGATCTGATTGGCGGGGCGGAGGAGCCGCTCACGTTTCAATGGGCGGGGCGGCGTGCGGCGCTGAGCGGTGAGCTCGCGGCACACGGCTGGCGGGCACCGCCCGGATGGACGCTGCGCAGCGCGGCGCGCTGGTTCGAGCCGCATGTGCGACTGGCGAGTCTTCCCGTCCTGCCGCACTTGCAGAGCGGACATCGCGAGGTCCTCGTGCTGGTGCACTCCATGACCGGGCATGCGGGTCGCGAGCGGCTCGTGCTGAGGTTGTGGCGCTCTGGGGTCGAGCTCACACGCGCCGCGGCGCCCGCGGTGCCCCTGTTCGTCGGCACGGTGATCGAGGAACGCGCCGAACGGGTCGCCCCGATCATGACCGTCACGCGAGCGCTGGCCGACTACGATGCGCCGCGCAATGTGCTGGATACGGCACTGGCCCGGGCGCGCCTCGTCCCGCGGCCGGGTGCCGCCCTCGGGCGGGCCTGGGACGGCTGCGTGCTGCTCGCGCGATTCGACAATTCCCCGGTGCGCGAACGGCGCCGCGTCTCTCAGGCGCGCAGGGCGCGCCGCCGGGTCCACCAGCGCCGCGCGGCCACCGCCGCCCATATCGCCTCGACGACGCCGAACGGCCAGGCGCCCTGCAGGAACCCATAGATCGAGGCGAGCACGCACGCCGCGGCGAAGGCAAGACTGTAGATCGGCCGGCGCTCCTCGAGCGCGTAGCACACCAGCATCACGGTCAGCGAAGCTAGACCGAAGAGAGTCAGGGGTCGCATGCGGTGATTCTACGACAGTTGCGCGCGGGCACCAGGCACGCAGCTAGTCGGGAGATCAGGAAACAAATCAGGCGATTGCTGCGCAAATCTCATTCCCCCCCGCGCGACTGTCACGTGCGCGCAACCTTTCCGCAACGCCGACGTCATGAGCGGTCACTACTGTGCCGCTCCTGCGGTTGGGCGACATCAAGAAAGGTTGAGAAATGAACAGACGAATTCGGTCTGCCGTGCAGACGATCCTGGGGGCGACGCTGCTGGTGGGCACCCTTCCTGCTTACGCGACGCCGAGAGGAGCCCATGGAGGCTCGATGCCGGCGAGCGCTGCCAGCAGCGCTGCGCAACCCTACGCGGTTGCGAATGATCCACCGGCGCCTGCGAAGAGAAGTCTCAAGATGGTGAAGATCGAGGGGTACCGGGATTTCACGAGCCAGGTGCTGACCGCCAAGCAGCTGCGCGACTCCTCGCAGCCGGCCGAATCCGTGACCCGCTCGACCATCAGCCTGTTCGGGCCCGACGCGGGCGGCACGCAGGCGCTTACCGCACTGCCCAACGTCTATGTCTCCGGCACCAACAATTTCAGCGCGACCGGCCGGCAGCAGATCTCCATCCGCGGCATCAAGGTTGGCTACAACAGCATCCCGGGCGACGTGGAGACGAATGCAATTACTGCCGAATTCGATGGCGTGCCGCTCAACAGCCTCAGCCAGGGCACCGGGTGGCACTCGGTCGAGATCCCGATCGGCGCCCTAATGTCCGGCGAGAACGTCATCATCGGCCCGGGCAATCCCAGCGAGCGCTGGTACAACAGTCTCGGCGGCACGATTGACTTCATTCCCGTGCAGCCTTCGGCGCGGGCGGGCGGCAAAGTCACCCTCGCCGGCGGCAGTTCCCAGACCCTCGACACCTCAGCGGTGTACAACACCGGTGCGATCAACGGCTGGACGACCGTGTTTGGCCTCGCCTCCGGGCGCAGCAAGTCCATCCGGGATACCTCGGACAGCCTGCCCGCCGACACCGAGGAGGTCTATGTCAAGACGCGCAAGGCGCTCGATGACGGCTCGGTGAGCTTCGGGGCTTACTATCAGCGCAACCACGAGTGGCGGCCGAACATGATCCCCGTCTCGTCCGTGCCGCTGATCGGCACCGAGGGGCTCGGCCTGGGCGCGCCCTATAGCCAGCAGGCCTCGGGGTATTACGCGACCCTGCCGCGTGCGGTGTGGCACAAGACCATCCTGATCAACAACTGGCTGCTCTGGTCGCACCTGCACCTGACGCTGTCGCGGACGCTCAAGCTTTCGAACATGGCCTGGGTGCGCATCGGCAAGGTGCGTCACCTTCGCGCCAACAATTACCTGCTGCCGACCAATGCTCTCTACGCGCAGTACGGAAACCCAACCAACTACGAGCATTACATCGAGCGCTCGAAGACCTTCGGCGACCGGCTGGCGCTGAGCGAGCGCTTCAACCGCATGGATACGCTGACCTTCGGCGGCTATTTCATCACGGCGCGTGCGAGCAGCGATTATCAGGGCTATTCGACCTTCGACGGCAGCTCGCTTGCGCAGCCGGAGCAGACATTCTTCAACACGACGAACAGCATCTACTGGGCGGCATTCCTGCAGGACGATTTCCAGCCCCTGCCGCGGCTGAAGATCGTGCCCGGTATCCGCATCGTCCAATTCGTCACGGATTTCGCGAACATGAGCCCGGCGCAGGTCTGCGCCGAGTATCACATCACCGACGGCAGCTGTGCGTACGGCACGCCGGGTCCGAGCTTCCCCGGGCAGGGGGGCGCCATAAGCGTCAATGGAAAGACGTTCCAATTCGGCGGTTATGACACGAACCCCGACGAGTCGACCGATTTCGTGCGCTACGAGCCGTCGATCGGCGTCAACTACGAGGTGGTGCGCGATCTGAATCTGTTCGGCAGCTTCTCGATCACCCGCCACAACCCCAATTCGGGGAATCTCGATACTTATCCGCTCAATCTTGCGTCCTTGAAGCCGGCGCGCGCCGAAGAGTACGACGTCGGGGCGCGCTTCGCGGCGCTGCATCTTGGCGCGATGCGCAACCTGTATGCCTCGTTGGACTTCTTCCACATGCTGCTCGGCGATGAGACCATCACCTACTCCACGGCGCAGAACCCGAACGTCACCTATTTCGGCTACGGGTCGGCGACCTACAAGGGCATGGACCTCTCGCTGCGCGCGACGTTCAGCCGGCACTGGAGCGGCTTTGCCAATTTCGGCTACCTGAAGAGCCGCTGGAACGAGTTCCAGGCCGCGGTGACGCCATCGGGGCCGCAACCCACCGGCTACGGCCTGCCGGTGCCGAACTCACCGAAGGATACCCTCACGGCCGGGGCGACCTACCGGTTCCGCCTGCCGATCGGGCGGATGAGCGCAACGCTCTGGGATCAGTACATCGGGGCCCGGTATCTGTTCAACAAGAATACCGGTCTGCCCTCGACGTTGACGAACCCGGCCTACGATCTGGTGAACTTCTCCATCAGCGCGAGGACTCACTGGTTCCAGTCGATGCTGCCCGGCGTGCGGGCCACCAATCTGGCGCTACAGGTGCTCAATCTCACCAACAAGGAGTACAACTCCACCGAGTACGTGAGCTCGGGAGGCTACTTCCAGACGCCCACCGGCGGTTACGTGATCGCCAATCCGGGCGCGCCCCGTCTGATCTATGCCTCGCTGACGGTGCATTTCTAAGCGCCGCCGCCTCGCCAGTGGTGGCGCCCCGGGGCAACGGTGTCGGGATGAGGCGCGCAGGGACGCGCGCCACCCGCACCGCGGCGCATCAG
>JAKCEJ010000156.1 GCA_021838065.1 Pseudomonadota bacterium | reverse complement strand
TGCACCGCGTCGAGGCAAGCCGCATCTGCGTGCCGACCACGGCCGTGGCGGTGCGCGAGGACATGCTCGCGCCGCCCTGCGAGGTGCGCGCCATGGTTGCAAGGCTCCATGCGGCGCGGCTGCATGAGATCTCATCGATTTACGGGCACGACGCCTTTCTGAAGGAATCCCAACAGCTCCGCGGCGTGTTCGCCCCGGTGTTCGAGAACCTCTGACCATGAAGCACTCGACCCCTGCAATCTCTCAGATCACCCGCACGGTCCGCGCGGGCCTGGAATCCGATCCGCTCACCGGCGCGGTCGTCCCGCCGATTCACTTGAGCTCGACGTTCGCGTTCCGCGCCTTCGGCGAGAAGGGCGCCTACGACTACACCCGCTCGGGCAATCCCACCCGGGACCTCCTGTGCCGTGCGCTCGCTGAGCTCGAGGGCGGCGCGGGCGCCGTGGTCACCGCCACCGGCATGGCGGGCATCACGCTCGCCGGGTACCTGGCGCCGGCGGGCGGGCGGATCGTTGCGCCCCACGACTGCTACGGCGGCACTTATAGACTGTTGGATGCCTGGCGCCGCCGCGGGGAGCGGCAAGTCGTGTTCGTCGACTACGGTGACGCCGCGGCGCTGCAGGCGGCGCTCTCGGCGCCGGCCGCGCTGGTCTGGATCGAGACGCCGAGCAACCCGTTGCTGCGCATCACGGACATCGAGCGCATCGCCGCGCTGGGACATGCGGCTGGCGCCAAGGTCGTGGTGGACAACACGTTTCTTTCGCCGGTGTGGCAGCAGCCGCTCGCCCTCGGGGCCGATGTGGTCGTGCACTCCACGACCAAGTACTTGAACGGCCACAGCGATGTGGTCGGCGGTGCGGTGGTGGCGCGAGAGGCGGCGGTCTACGAGGAACTCCTCTGGTGGGCCAATTGCCTCGGTATCACCGGCTCGCCGTTTGACAGCTTCCTCACGCTGCGCGGACTGCGCACGCTGCATGCCCGCCTCGAGCATCACGGCCGCAACGCCCAGGCGCTCGCCGAATGGCTCGCCCAACAGCCGGGCATTCTCAGGGTTCACTATCCGGGGCTCCCGGGCCATCCGGGGCACGAGATCGCCCGGCGCCAGCAGCGCGGCTTCGGCGCCATCGTCACGGTGGAGCTCGCCGGCGGGCTCACGGCCGTGCGCGCCTTCACCGAGGGGCTCGAGTACTTCTCCCTGGCCGAATCCCTCGGCGGTGTCGAGAGCCTGGTGGCCCACCCGGCCACGATGACCCACGCGGCGATGGAGCCGGCGGCGCGTGCCAGGGCGGGATTGACCGACGGGCTGATCCGCCTGTCGGTTGGCATCGAGGCGCTGGAGGATCTGCGCTCGGACTTGGCTGTCGGTCTCGAGCGCGCCCGCGCTCTGGCGGCTGCCTAACCCCCGCGGATGCTGAGGATCTTGGCGCGTGCGGTGAACGCGGCGGTCCTGCGCTTCATGATCAGAAAAATCCCGTAGGCGCTGAGGTAGGTCGTCCGGTTGCGCGAGCGCACGACACCGTTGCGGCTGATCGCGCACTTGAGGTTGAGGGCGCGGCCCGGCAGCTGCGCGAGCAGCCGGCGGGCCGGATAGAACCTCGGCGCGGCCTTGCAGGTGTCGGTGATGCGCCCGCGCAGCCAGCGCAGCGTCAGGCGGTAGGTCTTGCCCGGCTCGGGATGCGCCACCCCCGGCGTCAGGGCGAGCAGCTGCTGTAGCCGCATCGGCGCTCGGGCGAGGCCGGTCCGATAGTCGATGTTCTGGTGCTCGAGGCTCATCAATCCCAGGTAGCTCAGGTTGAGATTGAGGGCCACCGGGATGGTGTTGAAGGAGAGCTGCTCGCGCCCTTGCAGATAGCCACCACCGATGTTAGTCAGCGTGTCGGTGACGAGGATCTTGACGTTGACGTCCCGAAGCGTGACATGACGGACGAACTGCCGAGTCACCACCAGCGTATGGAAGGGAAGGGTGACCGGCCCGGCGCGTGTGATCTCGGCGCGCACACCGGGTGGGAGCTGCGCGGGGGAGAAGTGAGCGGCCAGGTAGGCCGGCACGTCGCGCGTGATGAGCGAAGCGCGGACGAACGCCGGGTGATTGCCAGGCGGGACAGTTGCTGTCGGCGCCGTCGAGGCGCAGGCGCTCAGGCCGAGCGCGGCAACGGCGGCGGAGCACACAATCTCGTATCGATTCATCGCGTGCCTCCTTCCCGGACCAGCGCCGCGGCGCTTCAGACTTGCTGTCGGTATCTTACAACCTGTTGAGGACGGCGTCGCCCGCCACCTGCGTCGTGACCGCCTCGCCGGCGCCGGCGAGATCAGGCGTCAGCGCCCGCGCGCTGATCGCCTCGAAGACGGCCTTCTCGAGCCTGTCCGCCTCGGCGGTCAGGCCGAGGGAGTGGCGCAGCAGCAAAGCGGCGCTGAGGATCGTGCCGTAGGGGTTGGCGATGCCACGGCCGGCGATGTCCGGTGCCGAGCCGTGGATCGGCTCGTACAGGCCCCGTCGGCCCTCGCCAAGGGAAGCTGACGGCAACAGCCCCAGGGAGCCGGCCAGCATGGAGGCCTCATCGGTGAGGATGTCGCCGAACATGTTCTCGGTGACCAGGACATCGAAATCGCGCGGCCGGCGGATCAGATGCATGGCCGCAGAATCCACCAGCATGTGCTCGAGCGTCACGTCCGGGAATTCGGCGCGCATCAGCCGCGTCGTGACCTCGCGCCACAGACGGGAGGTCTCCAGCACGTTCGCCTTGTCGATCGACACCAGCTTGCGCCGCCGCTGCTGCGCCAGGCGCGCCGCCGAACGCACGATGCGCTCGATCTCCTCGACCGTGTACGTGCATACGTCGGTGGCGCTGCTCGCCTCGCGGCGCTTCTCGCCGAAGTAGATGCCCCCGGTGAGCTCGCGCACGAAGATGAGATCGATGCCCTCGAGGACCTCGGGCTTGAGGCTCGAGGCGCCGAGCAGGGCAGGGTGCACCTTGACGGGCCGCAGGTTGGCGTAGACCCCGAGCGCGCGGCGCAGGGCGAGCAGGCCCTGTTCGGGGCGGACCTTCGCCTCCGGCGCCGACCACTTCGGGCCGCCGATCGCCCCGAGCAGCACCGCGTCCGCCGCGAGGCAGGTGTGCAGCGTCCGCTCCGGCAGCGGATTGCCGGTCAGATCGATGGCTGCCCCGCCGAAGGGCAGCTCGGTGAGCGTGAAGGTGTGGCCGTGGCGCTCGGCGAGCGCGCGCAGGCAGCGCACGCCCTCGGCCATCACTTCCGGCCCGATCCCATCGCCGGGCAGGACCGCGATGTGCGCCTTCATGCCACGGCCGAGCGCGCCTCGTAGGCGGCAATCTGCGCCTCGCGCTCGAGCAGGAAGCCGAGCTCATCGACCCCGTTCATCAGACAATAGCGTGCGAACGGCTCGAGCGGAAAGCGCACCGTCTCGCCGCCGGGCAGCGTCAGGGTGCACGAGGCGAGATCGATCGTGACCTCGGCGCCGGGATGCTCGATGAGCCAGCGGTGCGCGCCGGGCTCGACGATCACCGGCAGCAGCCCGTTCTTCAGCGCGTTGTTGCGGAAGATGTCGGCGATCTGCGTGCTCACGACCGCACGCAGGCCGAAGTCGGTGAGCGCCCAGGGCGCGTGCTCGCGCGAGGAGCCGCAGCCGAAGTTGTGGCCCGCCACCAGGATGCTGCAGCCGCGGGCTTCGGGCTGATTCAGGGCGAAGTCCACGCGCGGCGCGCCGTCGGGGCCGTAGCGCCAGTCGGCGAACAGGTGCTCGCCGAGACCCTCGCGGCTCGTGGTGGTGAGGAAGCGCGCCGGGATGATCTGATCGGTGTCGATGTCGCTTGGCGCCAGCACAACCGTGCGCGAGCGCAGAGTTCGGATCGGATCCATCAGATGAGCTCCCTCGGGTCCGTGACACGGCCGCGCACGGCGCAGGCCGCCGCGGTCAGCGGGCTCGCGAGCAGCGTGCGCGCCCCGATCCCCTGCCGCCCCTCGAAATTGCGGTTGCTGGTGCTCACCGCGTAGTGCCCCTGGGGCACCAGATCGCCGTTCATGCCCAGGCACATCGAGCAGCCGGACTCGCGCCACTCGGCGCCCGCCTCGATGAAGATCCGGTCGAGCCCCTCGGCCTCGGCCTCGTGCTTGACCTGCTGCGAGCCCGGGACCACCAGCATGTGCACGCCGTTGGCCACCTTGCGACCGCGCAGGAGCGAAGCGGCGGCGCGCAGGTCCGAGAGCCGCCCGTTGGTGCAGCTGCCGATGAACACCACGTTCACCGGGTGTTCCTGGATGCGCTCGCCGGGGGCGAAGCCCATGTAGGCGAGCGACTTGGCGAACACCGGGTCGTCGGCGCGATCGGGAATCGTGCCGCCGACCGGGATCACCATCCCGGGATTGGTCCCGTAGGTCATCATCGGCTCGAGCGCCGCGGCGTCGAAGTCGACCTCGCGCTCGAAGCTCGCGCCGGGATCGCCCGGCAGCTGCCGCCAGCGCTCGAGGGCGGCGTCCCAGGCCTCGCCCTGCGGGGCGCGGGGCCGGCCGGCGAGGTAGCGGTAGGTCGTCTCATCGGGGGCGATCATGCCGGCACGCGCGCCGGCTTCGATCGACATGTTGCACACGGTCATGCGCGCGTCCATGTCGAGCCCGGCGATGGTCTCACCGCGGTACTCGATGACGTGCCCGGTGCCGCCGCCGACCCCGATGCGCCCGATGATGGCGAGGATGAGGTCTTTGGCGCCGACGCCCGCGCTCAGGCGGCCGCGCACGTTGACCGCGAGCGTGCGAGGCTTGCGCTGCAGCAGGCATTGCGTCGCGAACACATGCCCGACCTCGGTGGTGCCGATGCCGAAGGCGAGGGCCCCGAGCGCCCCGTGCGTGCTGGTGTGGCTGTCGCCGCATACCACGGTCTTGCCCGGCTGTGTCAGTCCGAGCTCCGGGCCGATGATGTGCACGATGCCGCGGCGCGCATCGCGCAGGCCGAGCAGCTCAACGCCGAACGCCGCGCAGTTGCGCTCGAGCTCGCGCACCTGGCGCGCCGCGGCCTCGACGCTGATCGGCGCGCCGCCGAAAACCTGTTCGGTGCGAGTCGGCGTCGAGTGATCCATGGTGGCGAAGGTGAGGTCCGGGCGACGCAGCCGCAGGCCGCGCTCGCGCAGTGCGGTGAACGCCTGAGGTGAAGTGACCTCGTGGATCAGGTGCAGGTCGATGTAGAGCACCGCGGGTGCGTCGGCCGTTTCCGGCACGACCTCGTGGCTGCGCCACACCTTCTCGAACAGCGTCAGCGGTGCCGTCATCGCAGCGCAGCCACGGCCGGAGCAGCCATGTCGATGTGATCGAGCCAGCCCCATTTGTCGGGCGTCGCCCCGGTGAACAGGCCAAAGAACGCCTTCTGCAGCGTCTCGGTGATCGGGCCGCGCGCGCCGGCGCCGACCATGAGACGGTCCACGGAGCGGATGGGGGTGATTTCGACCGCCGTGCCGGTGAAGAAGGCCTCATCCGCTATATAGAGGAGTTCGCGCGGTATAGCGCATTCGCGCACCTCGATGCCGCGCTCGCGCGCCAGGCGCATGACGCTGTCGCGGGTGATGCCGCCGAGGACCGAATGGGCCAGCGAGGGCGTGAGCAGCACCCCGTCCTTGACGAGGAAGAGATTCTCGCCCGAGCCTTCGCTGACGGTGCCGTCGGTGGCGAGCCCGATCCCCTCCTGAAATCCGAGCCGGCGGGCCTCGGCGCCGATCAGCTGGCTCGACAGATAGTTGCCCCCCGCCTTGGCGAGCGCCGGCAGCGTGTTGGGCGCGACGCGCTGCCAGGACGAGATGCACACATCCACGCCCTGCTCCTCGCTGTCGCCGCCGAGGTATTTACCCCATTCCCAGGCGGCTACCGCGACTTCCGTCGGCGGCTCGTTCTTCGGCGTCACGCCGATCTCCCCGTAGCCGCGGAAGGCGACCGGGCGGATGTACGCGCCCTTGACGAGGCCGTTGGCGGCGATGACCTGCCGGCAGGCCTCATCGATCTGGCCGGCCGAGAACGGCATGCTCATGCGATAGATCTTCGCCGAATCGAGCAGCCGGCGGGTGTGATCGCGCAGGCGGAAGATGGCCACACCCTTGTGCGTGGCGTACGCGCGCACACCTTCGAAGACCGAGGAGCCGTAGTGCAGGGCATGCGAGAGCACGTGCACCGTCGCCTTCTCCCAGGGCACCAGCTTGCCGTTGAACCAGATGAATTGAGTGGCCGGAATGGGCATGAACAATCTCCCGTGGCGCGCTGCCGATCAAAGCGTCGTAGCCGCGGGCATCGCCCCGCCGCGCTCATCGCGCGAACGGTTGCCCGAGGCGGCCTGCTCGATGCGGTTGATCACCTCGAGGAACGCTCTGCTGCTCGATTCCACGATGTTGGTGCTCACGCTCGAGCCCCGATAGGTGCGTTGATTGTACTCCACGTACACCAGCGCCTCGCCCTGGGCGTCCTCGCCCTCGGTGACGCCGCGCACCTCGAATTTGCGCAGCATCACACCGATGCCGGTCGCCGCCTCGATCGCCTTGAAGGCCGCATCCACCGGACCGTCGCCCTGGGCGGTGTGCTCGATGAGCCGCCCGTCGCTGTGCCGCAGGCGCACCTGGGCGCTCGCCGTCCCGCTGGTCACCGCGTGCGTCTCGAGGCTCTCCAGGCTCCAGGGGCCCGCCGCAGTGCCCTCGGCGCGCAGCACCAGGGCCTCGATGTCGCCATCGAAGAGCTCCTTCTTGCGGTCCGCCAGCGCCTTGAACTCCTCGAACACCTGATTGAGCTCGCTCTCAGCGAGCTCGAACCCGAGGGCCTGCACGCGCTCGCGGAAGGCGTGCCGGCCGCTGTGCTTGCCGAGGATCAGATGGCTGCGCGAGAGTCCGACGTCCTGCGGGCGCATGATCTCGTAGGTCGAGTAGTGCTTGAGCACGCCGTGCTGGTGGATGCCTGCCTCGTGCGCAAAGGCGTTCTCGCCGACGACCGCCTTGTTGCGCGGCACCGGCATCG
>JAKCEJ010000155.1 GCA_021838065.1 Pseudomonadota bacterium | reverse complement strand
TCGCCTGGAAGTCCCGCTGTGCAGTGATCATGTTTACCAGTTGGGCGGTGATATTGACGTTCGATTGTTCCAGGGCGCCGGACTGGATGGTGCCGAAGCCGGACCCTCCGGCGACGCCATGCACCGCGGAGCCGGATGCGAAGGTCTGCAGCCATTGGGTGTTGCCGGTCTGCGCCAGGCCCTGGGGGTTCTCGAAATTAGCGAGCGCGACCTGGCCCAGGCTCTTCGACTGACCGTTGGTGAAGTTTGCCTGGACGACGCCGTTCTGACTGATGTTGATGCCCGTCAGGCTGCCAGTCGTGTATCCGTTCTGCGCGATTGCGTTCACGCCGAAGGTGTCGCCGTATTGGGTCGAAGTGCCGAAATTGAACGTAATGTTCATCGGGCTCGCTCCGGTCGATGGCGGATACGAGCCGAAGTTCACCTGTCCATTGGCGGGGGTTGTCAGCGTTCCGGCCGTTGAATAGGTCAGGGTCTGCGGCGTGCCCACGGAGTTGCCGTCGACGTACAGCTGTGCCGACCAGGTATTCGCCGCGGCACCCTTGATGAAGTAGAGCTGCGCGGTGTGCGCGGCTCCGAGTGAGTCGTACACGGTCAGCGACGTCGTATTGTTGTAGGTAGTCGCGTCCGTCGGGTTGAAAGCCGTGGTCGGCGCAGTAGCGTTCGACGGCAGGTTGAGGGTCAGGTTCGCGGTGGTGGTGGCCTGCGGCGCGACCTGTGAGGTCGTGAGCTGCAGGTCGGAAAGCCCGCCGGTATTGAACCCGCCGTTGCTGAGCGGCGCATAGCCCTGGACGCGCTCGCCCGAAGCAGTGACCAGATAGCCGTTGGGGTCGACCTGGAAGGCGCCGTTGCGGGTGTAGGCGAGAGCGCCGTTATTGCTGACGACGAAGAAACCGTTGCCGCTCAGGGCCAAGTCGAGGTTGTTGGACGTGGAATTGATATTGCCCTGGGAGAACTGCTGAGCGATCTCGGAGGTCGCCACACCGTTGCCGATGGCCGTCTGGGAGACGCCCTGCTGGGTCTGGGCGAAGAGGCTCGCGAATTCGGCGCGCGACTCCTTGAACCCGACCGTATCGACGTTCGCGATGTTGTTCGCGGTCGTGTTCAGATCCGAGTTCGCGGCATTGATGCCGGAGAGAGCGAGTGCGAAAGGCATGGGTGCGGCTCCTTACATGACCTGGCTGACGGAGCTCAGGGGCAGCGATCCGCCATTGGTGTTCAGTGTCAGGCTGTTGGTGGTCGGGTCGAGGGTCACGCTGTTCACCTGGTAGGCGAGCTCCGGGGTGAGCGATGTCGGGCTGCCGTTGGTGTTCGCGGTCACCGAGAAGCTGTAGGTGCCTGCGGGGGCGGCGCTGCCGGAGTTGGTGGTGCCGTCCCAGGTGAAGGGCGTGATGCCGGTCTGGGCGGGCACGGAGAAGGTGCGCACCAGCTGGCCGCTGGCGTCCGCCACCTGTACAGTGAGCGCGGACGTGCCGGCCGGCACGTTCACGGCGCCTGTGATGGAGCCGCCTGCGGCGAGCCCGGCGGAGTTCCCGGAGGCGATGACGGTGTGGCCGATCAGATTGGTGCCGTTCAGGATCTGCGCCGAAGACATGGAGCTCGATAGCGTGCTCATGGAATTCGACATGCTGTTGATCCCGCTGACCTCGCTCAGCGCTGAGAATTCGTTGATGAACTGGCTGGGGTTGGTCGGCTGGGTGGGATCTTGGTTCTGCATCTGCGTGACGAGCAGCTGCAGAAAATCGCTCTGCGTGAGAGCCAGCTGGCTGTTGGCATTGCCGGCGGCCGCGCTGTTGGAGCCGGCCGTCGCTGCGGCCGCTGCGGCGGTCTGAGCGGCATAGGCGCTGATCGAGTTGACTGACATGGTGGTGCTTTCCGGTGCGAGGTGTGACGTTTAAATCTGAGCGAGCTTCAACGTATCGACGGCCAGGGTCTTGGACGTGTTCAGAACTTGGGCGTCGTTCTGGTAGGAGCGGGACGCGGAGATCATGTCGACCATCTGCTGTACGACGTTGACGTTGGAGGAGAATACGTACCCTTTGGCATCGGCCATGGGGTTGCCGGGCTCGTAGCGGGCAGTGGGCGGTGCGGTGCTCTGCACGATGCCATCGACGGCAACGGAGGCATCGGCGCCCTGCATCGCGGGTGGCTGGCCGGCGCCAAGGGCAGCTTGCACGGCCTGGAAGACCGGGTAGCGGGCCTTGTAGGCGGTATTCGGGCTGCTGCTGACGCTGTCGGCGTTGGCAAGATTGCTGGCCACGGTGTTCAGGCGTACCGACTCGGCGGACATGCCCGATCCGGCGATATTGAAGATGTTGAAGAGACCCATGATGTGCCTGCTGAGTGGGGTGGAGCGCGATTACTGTCCGGTGATGGCGGTGTTCAGGTCGCGGAAGCGCTGCTCGATGAAGGCCAGCGCGGCCTGGTAGCGCACGGTGTTCTGGGCGAACTTCGCTTCCTCGAGCTGTGAACTGACTGTGTTGCCGTCAAGAGAGGGTGCAAGCGGGATGCGGTATCTTAAGAACTGCGCCGTCGAGAGCGCGCCCGGCGATCCGCCGGCGGTCACGTCGAGAGGGCTGGTGGTGACCATCTGCACGGTGTTGCCGCTCGTGCCGCCGGTGCCCGCGCCTTGCGGGTCCGCAGCGGCGAGCGCGGCGCGGAAGTTAATGTCACGCGCCTGGTAGCCCGGGGTATCCGCATTGGCGAGGTTCGCCGCGAGCACGTTAGCCCGTTGCGAATACACCTGCAGGGCATCGGGTTGAATGCCGAGATAGGCGTTGAGGTTGAACGGCATGTCGGAATACCGGCGGTCATGGAAACTGCCGCAGATGCAGCAAGAGGCGTGCCAGGGCGCCGGAAGGGCGATTTCAGGCGCAAATCGGACGCGCGGCCCGCAGAGAGCGTGAAATGCGTCACGCAGAGTGGCAGAGGTTTGCCGGCCTGCGGCAGCGCGGGCGAGAGCCGGTGTTGCGTTTGAGGTTATCGGCGATGCGCGGCGGTGCTTGCGAGGCGACCCAGCCGCTGCAACAAGAGGGCTGCGATGTCTGGCCCGCGGTTTGCAAGTGATAGCGGCATGAACAGAACTGCGTCAACTTTTCGTCGCCCGAGCCGCCTGTCTGCATTGTTGTTGTGTGCAACGCTGGGCCTGATGACTGCGGGGCGCGCCGCCGGTGCCATTGAGCCGGTCTCGAGCGTCCGTCACGCCGCCGAGCAATTCGTACAGGGACAGATGCCGCCAGGTGAGCAGGGAGTCGTGGTGCAAGCGGGACGCCTGGACTCGCGTCTGCGGCTTGCCCGCTGCGGCGGTCCGCTCGAGGCCGCGCTGCTCTCAGGCGCGAGGCTCGCGGCCAATATGTCCATCGAAGTGGGCTGCCGCGTCGGGGCGGACTGGACGATATACGTGCCGGTGAGCATCGAATCGCGCATTCACGTGTGGGCGCTGCGTCGGCCGGAAAGTGCCGGCGCGCGGCTCACCACGGCCGATCTGCTGCCCGAGACCCGTCTGGTTTCCGGGGTAGCGGCCGGGTACGTCACGAATTTGGCGCTGCTCGGCCGCAGTACACTGCGCCATCCGATGCCCGCGGGCGCGGTGCTGCACGACGGGGATCTGCTCGCGGAATTCATGGTGCGCCAGGGGCAGCAAGTGACGCTCGTGGCCTCGATTGGCGGAATCCGCGTGCGTGCCAGCGGCGTCGCACTGCAGGATGGCCGCTACGGAGCGCTGATCCGCGTGCGGAACCCGACTTCAAAGAAGATCATCCAGGGAACGGTTGCGGGCTCGGACGTAGTCGATGTCGCACCCTAAAGATTCTGAGCGCCACGCCGATATCTGACCAAGCGTGCTCGAGGAGTACTGTGATGTCGAGCAAAATCAATGGGTTAAACGGTGCCTCACCGGCGGTTGACGCCGGGGGCGCGCGGCGCGCTCCCGAGACGGCGGGCACCCAGACCCCCGGGTCGTCGGCTGCGGCGACATCGGCCGGCTCCGAGGTCCATATCACTGATTCCGCCAACCTGCTGGCGGGTCTCGTGCAGCATCTGCGTACCCTTCCTGCGGTCGATTCCCCGCGCGTCGCTCAATTTCGCACGGCTATCGACAACGGCAGCTATACGGTGCAGCCCGGCCTGGTCGCCAGCCGCCTGATGCAGTTCGAGCACTCGCTCGCACAGATCAGCGGAGGTTGATCGATGGATCCAGCGGTCTGCCGCGAGCACTTGGCCGAGCTGTTTCGCGAGGAGGCGGCGCTGCTCGTGGAGCTCGAGCAGCTGCTCACCCGCGAGGGGACCATCCTCGAGGGCTCCGATATCCGCGAGATCGAACAGACCACGCGTGCACGCCAGGAACGGATGGGCGCCCTGGCCCGTCTCGAGGAGCAGCGCCGATCGCTGTGCGCGCTTCATGGTTTCGCCTCCGATCGCGCGGGACTTGAGGCAATCATGGCCTGGTGCGATCCGAGTGGGAGCCTGACTGAATCCCTGCGCGTGTGCGCCGGCCGCGCGATCCGATGCCGCGAGCTGAATGACCGAAACGGCGTACTGGTTACGGCGCGCCTGCAGAGGGTCGAGAGCCTGCTCGGCGCACTGACGGGCCGGCCCACGCGGCCGGACACTTATGGCCGGCGCGGCTACGGTGTGACGTCGATCCGATCGGGGCGCGTGCTCGGCGCGGCCTGACCGAACCGAGGCTCGGTCAGTCGTCTGGCCTCTCTCCGACAACGCATCGCCATGCGCGTGGGCGTCCGAGTAGGTCGGGCGCATTCTGACCGCCGCCCGACCGCCCCGCTGTCACGCACCCATGCCAGGGTTGCCCCGCGGCGGGCCCGTCGAAGCCTCGAACAAGCAACCGGCGTGCGCGACGGTGCGCGACATCGGTGCCTGGCGAGCGCCATCTGCGTGTGAACTGATCTGCGAGTTCGTTTGCCCGGCTCGCGAACCCCACCTCTCTCGATTAGAATTCCCTGCTGATTCAGCCGGACTGCCCGCTCCGTCGTGCAACCGGTCCACCGGAGCCGCCATGCGCTTTGCGATCACGCTTACCGACCGGTACCTGCCCGTATTTGAGGCATTTCTGGCGGCCGGCTGGCAGCCGGTGAAGCTGTTTACATCGCCTGTTGATGACCGCATCTTCCACAACAAGCTCTCGCACGAGCGCGCGCAGCAGCTTGATATCCCGATTCAGATCTCGCGCATGCTCGATACCGACCTGGCCGACCTGGGATCGCGCGGATGCGATCTGCTGGTGGTCGCCAGCTACAGGTGGCGGGTCGGCGAATGGCAGCCCTATCTGCGCTGCGCTGTCAATTTCCACCCCTCGCCGCTGCCGATCGGCCGTGGCGCCTATCCGCTGGTGCGCGCGATTCTCGACGGCCATACCGAGTGGGGCATCAGTTGCCACAAACTCACCGCGCGTTTCGACAGCGGCGATATCCTCGCGCAGGAGTGCTTCCCGATAGCCCCGGGCGAATCACACGAAAGTCTCGACCTCAAGACTCAGTTGGCGTCGGGGAGGCTGGCAACGCGGGTCGCCGGCAATCTCGAGGCCCTGTGGCGCGACGCCACGCCGCAGGGCGAAGGCAGCTATTGGAGACTGTTCACCGACGCCGACCGCACCCTCGACTTCCATCAGCCGGTCGAGCGCATCATGCGTACCGTGCGTGCCTTCGGCGACTACGAATGCCTGGCCAAGGTGGCCGATGCCCAGATTTACGTGCGACGCGCCGTGGCCTGGCAGGAGAGACATGCCCATCCGCCGGGCACAGTGGCGCACAACTCGGCAATGCGGCTGGTGGTGGCCGCGAGCGACGGCTACGTCGCACTCCTCGAATGGAGCCTGATCGGCCCGGATGCGCTGGCGCAGCGGATCGGCCGCTAACGCTGCTGACATGCCCGCTCTGAAAATGAGCGGGTGATATCAGCCGAGCGCCTCGCGCAGCGCGGAAATCTCCAAGGCTGATTCCTCAAGCAGCGTTTCGCAGGCGGCCGCATCGAGCTGCAGGCGCTGCAGAGGCCTTGCAGCCTCCAGCTTCGAGCGCAAGTTCTGGGGGTCGTCGAGGTCGGCGAGCAGCGTCCCGGCGAGCAGCACGTCGGCCAGCATCGCTGGGCCGCGCGAATCGCGCTCGTAATTCTCCGATTCCTGCACGGCCTGCACGATCTCGTCGGCCATGCTCCAGTTCTCGAGCAGCGCCGCGGCGATGCTCAGGTGCCACGCGCGCTCAATCGCAGCGTAAGCGGCCGCATCGCGAAACAGTGAACGGTGGTTGCTCGCACGCGTGAGGATGTACAGCCGCCCTACACCTTGCAGCAGACCGCAGAGCAGGGCGGTGTCGGCCATGACTCGCGTCAGGCGCCGCGCAATGACGAAACTCAGGCTTGCCACCTGCACGCTGCGCTTCCACAGATCGCCCAACTGACTTTCCAGTCCGCGCAGTGCGGGCGCGCCGCGCAGCTGCCGCACCGCGAACGCGATGGTCGCCGAGCGCACCATGTCGAGCCCGACCCGCGCCACGGCCGAGCGCAGATCAGTGACGGGCGTCGCGCCCGGATTGAGGGCGGCCGAATTGGCCATGCGCATCAGCTGGGTGGCGAGCACCGGCTCGCCGCCGATGACGCGCACGATCCGGCTCATGTCCGCGGCCGGGTCGCTGAGGACCCGCTGCACGCGCATCACGATGTGGGGGAAGCCCGGCAGCTCGACCTTGCCCCCGGACAACTCGGCGGCGAGTTCCCGCACGAAGCTGAAGGCAATGTCCTGCTCTGCGCTCCCCGGGGCGGCGCGGGCGGTTACGGCGTCGGCTGTCAGTTGCGGGTGCATCGGCGGCTAATTGCGCTCACGGAGCATCACACGCCAAGGGCTTCGCGCAGGGCGTTGATCTCGTGACCGGATTCCTCGATCAACTTCTGATAGCTCGTCGTGTCGATTCCGAGTCTGCGGACGGCCGCCACGTCATGCATGTTCAGCTCCAGCGTCTCGGGGTGCTCCTTGAACGCGCTCAGCAGCTGACTCA
>JAKCEJ010000154.1 GCA_021838065.1 Pseudomonadota bacterium | reverse complement strand
CGGGAAACCACTCCCCGTAGCGCGCGTTCGCCTTCTCGCCGCAATAGACTTCCATCCAGCAGACGGCCCGGCGGCCGCCGTAGGCCTTCTCGACGGCCGCATCGACGACCCGCACCATCGCCGGCGTGACGTCAACGCCAATGCCGTCGCCCTCGATAAAGGGAACGATGGGGCGATCCGGGACGTTGAGCGAATGATCGGGGTTGACCGTGATCTTGCGTCCCGCGGCCGGGACGTCGATATGTTCGTACTGCATCGGCGCATTCTACCGGCAAACCGGTCGGCCGATGCTCATTCGTCATGCCATTGGGGCCGCCGCGGCGGCGGAGTCCATGCGCTCAGACGTGCACGAGACGCCGGTTCTGGCTGCGCTCGGCGATCAGCATCGCAAGCTCCAGGGCCTGCTCGTGATTGAGCCGCGGATCGACGGTGGAGCGGTAGGCGCGCTGCAGATCGGCATCGGTGAGGCCCCGCGCCCCGCCGGTGCACTCGGTAACGTCATCGCCGGTGAGCTCGACGTGCACGCCGCCGAGGCGCGAGCCGAGCTCCGCGTGAATGCGGAAACCGAGATCCACTTCCTTCAGAATGTTCTCGAAGCGCCGGGTCTTCAGGCCCGCGGTGCTGGTCTCGGTGTTGCCGTGCATCGGGTCGCACACCCACAGCACCGTCTGGCCGCTCTGGCGCACCGCCTCGATCATCTTCGGCAGCGCCGACTCGATCTCCTTCACCCCGAAGCGGTGGATCAACGTGATCCGTCCCGGCTGGTTCTGCGGGTTGAGCGTCGCGATCAGGCCCTGCAGCCACGCGCCGTCCATTGCCGAGCCGATCTTGATCCCGATGGGATTGGCGATGCCGCGGAAGTACTCGACGTGCGCGCCATCGAGCTTGGCGGTGCGCATGCCGATCCACGGCATGTGCGTCGAGAGGTTGTACCAGCGGTTCTGCCGCGGGATGAAGCGCGTCTGCGCCTGCTCGTAGAGCAGGTGCAGCCCCTCGTGGCTGGCGTAGAAATCGACCAGCGTCGCCTCGTGGATCCGCCGGCCGCTGATGCCTTCGAAGAAATCGAGCGCATCGCCGATCGACTGCACGATGCGCTGGTAGGCATCCTTCAGCGGGGCGTGCTTGACGAAGCCGAGATCCCAGTATTCGGGATGATGCAGATCGGCGAATCCGCCATCGACCAGCGCGCGCACGAAGTTCAGCGTCAGCGCCGCGCGCTCATAGCCGCGCAGCAACAGCTGCGGATCGGCCTGGCGCGCCTCGCGGGTGAACTCCGGCCGGTTGACCAGGTCACCGCGAAAGCTCGGCAGCGTCACGCCGTCGCGGGTCTCGGTATCGGTCGAGCGCGGCTTGGCATACTGGCCGGCCATGCGCCCGAGGCGGATGATGGGCTTCTTCAGCCCGTGCAGCAGCACCAAGCTCATCTGCAGCAGGATCTTGAGCTTCTTGGCGATCCGGTCCGACTCGCACTCGGCGAAGGTCTCGGCGCAGTCACCCCCCTGCAGGAGGAAGGCCTGCCCACGCTCGGCGGCGGCCAGGCGCTCGCGCAGCGCCTCAATCTCCCAGGACACCACAATCGGGGGCAGCCGAGAGAGTTCGGCGACCACCCGCTCGAGCGCGGCCGGATCGTCGTACGAGGGCTGCTGCTGCGCCGGCCTGCCGTGCCAGCTCGCCGGATGCCAGGAGGTGCTTTCGGGGGAGCGCATGATGCGCCCGATCCTAGCACGGACTGGCGCCGCTCGCGCCGTAGGGGGAGAATTAATGGTTTCATTCTTAGATCCGAGGGCTACATGCACCGCGTTTTGATTCTCGGCGCCGGCAAGATCGGCGCACTGATCTCAGGACTCCTCGCCGGCTCGGGCGCCTACCAGGTCGACCTCGCCGATGTCGACGGGGCAGTCGCCGAAGCCGTGGTCAAGGCGCATGGCATGAAGGGCATGAACGCCCATGGGCTCGACGCCAAGAGCCGCGACGCCCTTGAGCGCCACCTCGCCGCCCACTCGGTCGATGCGGTGATCTCGAGCCTGCCCTTCCATTGCAATGTCACCGTAGCCGAGGCCGCGCGCAGCGCCAACGTGCACTACTTCGATCTGACCGAGGACGTGGCCGTGACGCGCGCGGTGCGCGCCATCTCGCAGGGCTCATCGAATGCGTTCGTGCCGCAATGCGGGCTTGCCCCCGGCTTCATCAGCATCGCCGCGGCCGAGCTCATCACGCACTTCCAGTCGCTGCGCGCGGTGAAGCTGCGCGTCGGCGCCCTGCCGCAGCACCCCAACAACGTGCTCAAGTACTCCCTCACCTGGTCGACCGAGGGCCTGATCAACGAGTACGGCAACCCCTGTCAGGCCATCGTCGATGGCCGCAGCGTCGAGGTCGCCCCCCTCGAGGGGCTCGAGGAGATCGAAATCGACGGCACGCTCTATGAGGCGTTCAATACCTCGGGCGGCCTCGGCTCGCTCGCCGAGACGCACGGCACCCATGCCGAGTCGATGAACTACAAGACCATCCGTTATCCCGGGCACTGCGAGCAGATGCGCCTCCTGATGAACGATCTGAAGCTCAATCAGGACCGCGACACGCTCAAGCGGATTCTCGAGAATGCGGTGCCGCAGACGCTGCAGGACGTCATCATCGTGTACGTGGCGGTCACGGGCATGCAGGACGGACAGCTGCGCGAGGAGAACTATGTCAACAAGATCTATCCGCAGCTGATCGGCGGGCGGCTGTGGTCGGCGATCCAGGTCACCACCGCCGCCGGCATCACCGCGGTGGTCGATCTGGTGCTCGAGCAGCCCGAGCGCTACGGCGGATTCATCGCCCAGGAGCAGTTCCGCCTGCCGGAGATCCTCGCCAACCGCTTCGGGCGCTACTACGCCCCGGGCGGCACCAAGGATGTCTCGGGCGAGGTCATCGTCGCGGGCAAGACCGGCCGCCAGCGCACGGTCAACACTCACAAGGCGGCCTGAGCGATGAGCGCATCCATCGATGTCGCAGCGCTGCTCGGGCGGCTCGGGCTCGCGGGGGAAAACCCCGGCGTGTGCGTCGGGCCGGACCGCTGGCGTGGCGGCGGGGCGGCCCTCGCGGTCCGCAACCCCTCCACCGGCGCCCTGCTCGCCACCGTGCGCAGTGCCGATGCCGCCGATTACGAGGCTTTGATGGCCTCGGCCGTCGAGACCGCGGCGCTGTGGCGCAGCGTGCCCGCGCCCAAGCGCGGCGAGGCGGTGCGCCTCGTCGGCGAGGCGCTGCGTGCGGCCAAGGCGGACCTCGGCGCGCTGGTGTCGCTCGAGAACGGCAAGATCCTCGCCGAGGGCCTCGGGGAGGTTCAGGAGATGATCGACATCGCCGACTTCGCCGTCGGCCAGTCGCGCATGCTCTACGGCCTGACCATGCATTCGGAGCGCCCCGGCCACCGCATGTCAGAGCAGTGGCATCCGCTCGGGGTGATCGGAATCATCTCGGCGTTCAACTTCCCGGTGGCGGTCTGGTCCTGGAACGCCTTCATTGCGGCGATCTGCGGCAACGTGTCGGTGTGGAAGCCCTCGCCGAAGACCCCACTCACGGCCATCGCGGTGCAGAAGCTCGCCAACCGCGTGCTCGCGCAGCACGGCCTGCCGCCAGTGTTCCAGCTGTTCATCGACGCGGGCGCCGAGCTCGCCACGCGCTTCGTCGAGGACCGCCGGGTCGCGCTGGTCTCGTTCACCGGCTCGACCGCCGTCGGGCGCAAGGTCGGTGAGCGCGTCGCTGCGCGTCTCGGCAAGAGCCTGCTCGAGCTCGGCGGCAACAACGCCATCATCGTCGATGAGTCCGCCAACCTCGAGCTCGCCGTTCCGGCGATCGTGTTCGGCGCGGTCGGCACCGCCGGGCAGCGCTGCACGAGCACGCGGCGCGTGTTCGCGCACCAGGCCATCGCCGCCGATCTCGAGCGGCGCCTCATCCATGCGTACCGCCAGGTGCGCATCGGCGATCCGCTCGATCCGGCAACGCTCATGGGGCCGCTGATCGATGCGCAGGCGCTCGAGCGCTTCACAGCCGCGGTGAGCGCGGCCCAGGCGGCCGGCGGCGTGCTGCTCGCCGGGGGCAAGGTGCTCGAGCGTCCCGGGCACTTCGTCGAGCCGACGCTGATCCGCGCGCGCAACGACTGGCCAATCGTGCAGAACGAGACCTTCGCGCCGATTCTCTATCTGATCCCGGTCGAGTCGCTCGAGGCGGCGATTGCCCAGCAGAACGACAGCCACTACGGGCTCTCCTCGGCGCTGTTCACCGAGCGGCTGCGCGCCGCCGAGACATTCCTCGGCGCGAACGGCAGCGACTGCGGCATCGCCAACGTCAACATCGGCACCTCGGGAGCGGAGATCGGCGGGGCGTTCGGCGGCGAGAAGGATACCGGCGGCGGGCGCGAATCCGGCTCGGATGCGTGGAAGGCCTACATGCGCCGCCAGACCAACACGATCAACTGGAGCGGCGCGCTGCCGCTGGCGCAGGGCATCAAGTTCGAGCTGTGAGCGCCGGGCGGGAGGCCCGCAGCAAGCGGGCCTCCCGCACCGTCGCAAACCGTGCACACGGAGCGGCACGGCACGGCCCGCGAGCTTGTCGCGGACCGTCCGCCGCACCTACACTGTGCGGGAAGCGCGTAAGCGGAGGGCCACCATGCAGATCGCAATCATCGGCGCCGGCAATGTCGGCAGCGCTCTGGCGAGGGGTTGGGCACGCGGCGGTCACAGATTGCAGCTCGGCGTGCGCGACACATCGGATCCCAAGGTTCAGTCCCTGTGCCGCGAGACCGGCGCCCTCGCCAAGAGTCCGCGCGAGGCCGCCGAGGCCGCGCCCGTGGTGGTGCTGGCGCTGCCATGGGGTGCCGCCGCCGAGGCGGTGCAGGCGCTCGGGCCGATGGCGGGCAAGATCGTCATCGACTGCATGAACCCGCTGACGCTGCGCGACGGTGTGCTCGCTCTGGAGCGCGGCTTCACGGGCTCCGCGGGCGAGGCGGTCGCGGGCTGGCTACCGCAGGCGCGCGTGGTCAAGACACTCAATCAGGTCGGCGCCGAGGTGATGGCCGACACCTCGGGATTCGCAGTCGCGCCGGCGATGTTCATGGCCGGCAATGACGCCAATGCGAAAGCGACGGTGGCCGCGCTGCTGCGCGACCTGGGATTCGAGCCGCTCGATGCGGGGGCGCTGTCCCAGTCGCGCCACCTCGAGCCGTACGCCATGGTGTGGATCAATCAGGCGCTCTATCAGGGCAAGGGCGCCCGCTGGGCGTTCGCGGCCGTCACTCCCGCAGCCCACGGCCGCGCAACTTAGCCGTTCGCGCCGAGTGCCCGCGCCGCGGCACGCGCGAGCAGCGGCTCCTCTTGCACGCGAACCGTCCAGACTGCAATCGCGCTGTCCTCGGTGCTGATGCGTCCCTCGCGCCCAACGGCCGCCGCGTTCGCCGCGGCATCGAGCTCGACACCCGCCCAGCCCAGGCCTGCGAGCACACGGCGGCGGATCTCCGGCACGTGTTCCCCGACGCCACCGCCGAAGACGATGCCGTCGCAACCGCCGAGCACCGTCAAGTACGCGCCGATGTACTTGCAGATGCGGTAGCAATACAGCTCGAGCGCACGCGCGGCCCGCTCCCCGCCCGCCGCGATGAGCTCGGCCGGATTGTCATGCCCGCCCATGCCGAGCAGTCCCGCCTCGTGATTGAACGACTCGATGAGCCGCGCCGGCTCCACGGCGAGCCGCCCGGCGAGGTACGGCACCACCGCCGCATCGATGTCCCCGCAGCGGCTCGCCATCACCAGACCTTCGAGCGGCGAGAAACCCATGGAGGTGTCGCGCGCGCGTCCATGCTCGAGCGCCGTAACCGAGCAGCCGCCGCCCAACTGCAGGCTGATCAGCCGCCCGCCGTGCTCGAGCGCCGGGCTGAGCTCGCACCAGCGCCGCCACATCGCCTCGTGCGCCAAGCCGTGAAAGCCGTAGCGGCGCACCCCGACGTCCCAGCCGAGCGACGGCGGCAGAGCGTACTCCGCGGCAACGCGCGGCAGGCTCGCGAAGAACGCCGTGTCGAAGACCGCCACCTGCGCGACCCCCGCCCCGCAGAGTGCGGTCGCGGCGTCGATCCAGCGCAGCGCGAGCGGATTGTGCAGCGGCGCGAGCGCTGCGAGCTCTCCGATGCCCTGGCGCACCGCCGCATCGATTCGTACCGGCTGCGTGTAGCGCTGCGCGCCGTGCACCACGCGGTGAGCGAGCGCCGCCGGCGGCGCCGGCAGCTCCTCGAGGAAGGCGGCAAGCTCCGCGGCCGGCTCGAGGTGAGTCCCCTCGTGACGCACTGCGGCCACACGCTGCAGCGGGGCCGTCTCGCTCGGGGCGCCGTCCGGCAGCTCGAAGGCGGCGAGTTTGATCGATGCGCTGCCGCTGTTGACCGTGGCGATGAGCATGGGGGTCAGCCGGTCGGGGCGCCGCTCACGCGCGCCCCTGCGGTCCGGCCGGCCACGTCCAGTCCGCCACCAGCGGCATGTCGCGGCCGTGACGGCGAATGTACGCGGCGTGCTCGATCAGCAGCCTGCGCGCGCGCTCCTTCAGATACGCGCCGCGATCGCGCAGCTGCGGCAGCCGGTCGAGGGCATCCTGCACCAGATGGAAGCGGTCCATCTCGTTGAGCACGGTCATATCGAAAGGCGTGGTGATGGTGCCCTCCTCCTTGTAGCCGCGCACGTGGATGCCGGCGTTGTTGCGGCGGCGGTAGGTGAGGCGATGAATCAGCCATGGATAGCCGTGGAACGCGAAGATCACGGGCTTCTCGGTGGTGAACAGCGAATCGAAATCCGCATCGCTGAGGCCGTGGGGATGCTCGCTGCTCGGCTGCAGGCGCATCAGATCCACCACGTTGACCACGCGGATCTTCAGCTCCGGCAGCCCCTCGCGCAGCATGGCCACCGCCGCCAGCGTCTCAAGCGTCGGCACGTCCCCGGCGCACGCCATGACCAGGTCCGGCTCGCACCCCTCATCGTTGCTCGCCCACTCCCAGATGCCGATGCCGGCGGTGCAGTGCGCCACCGCCGCACCGATCGAGAGCCACTGCGGCGCGGGGTGCTTGCCGGCGATGACCACGTTGACGTA
>JAKCEJ010000153.1 GCA_021838065.1 Pseudomonadota bacterium | reverse complement strand
GTCCGCCCGATAGGCCGCCAGCGTATTGGCCGAGAGGCCGCGCTCCATCCACACGGCATCCAGAAAGCGGTTGACCGCCGGATCCGCGTCGGGGTGAGCAGGCTTGGCAATTACGGCAGAATCGTTCGACAATTTCCCTCTCGCTGCAGATCCGAGCGCCGTCCGACGAATCCCGGCCCCGTCGGCAAATATTCCGGCGTCACGGTGGCAATCGCAGTATGGTGACCACCTGCCAGCGGGCGGCGTGATGATCTTCACACTCAGGCCCTCTTGTTAACGTAATAGAGAACCCGATCACAATAGCGTCGCATCGATGCGTCGCTGCGCCGACCGTACGATGCCGCAGGAACCATCCGCACCTCCACGCCCTCTGCGCGCTCTTGCCCTGGTACCGCTCAGGCTGGCCTTCACGGGGTACGCAGCGGCCGTCTTCCTGCTGATGGGGCTCGGCGCGCTGCTCGCGACGAGCGTCCTGCCGGGGCTTGCACGCCGGCGGGCCGCCGCCCGGCGCATGGCGCGGCTGCTGCTGGCCAGCCTCGGCATGCGCCCCGCCGTGCGCGGCATGGAAAACCTGCCGCCGGGGCAATGCGTGATCGTCGCCAATCACGCGAGCTACCTCGACGGTCCCGTGTTCACCGCCGTACTGCCCGCACGGTTCGGTTTCGTCATCAAGCGGGAAATGGCCGAAGTACCGCTTGCCGGCGCATTCCTGCGGCACATCGGCTCGCAATTCGTCGAGCGCTTCGATCGCCGCCGCGGCGGCGCCGATGCGCTGCGCGTGCTGCGCACGGCAACCAATGGTCACTCGCTGGTGTTCTTCCCCGAAGGCACCTTCACGCCCACCCCCGGGCTGCTGAAGTTTCACAGCGGTGCCTTCACCACGGCCGTGAAGGCAGGCTGCCCGGTGGTCCCGGTCGTCGTGCGCGGCACCCGGGCCGCGCTCTCGCCGCGCGGCGAGCTGCCTCGCCCGGCGCGCATCGAGGTGCAGATCCTCCCGCCCATCGCGCCGCCGGAGGGCGCACCGGCGCATTGCGCGGCCCTGCTGCGCGAGCAGGCGCGCGCGGCCATCCTCAGCGTGCTCGGCGAGCCGGATCTGAGTTCACATGTTGCGCCGGTAGCGGCCGCCGACCTCGTACAGGGCGTGGGAGACCTGCCCGAGTGAGCAGATCTTGACGGTCTGCATCAGCTCCTCGAACACGTTGCCGCCGCTGCGCGCGACGTTCTTCAGCCGCGCGAGCGCCTGCGGCGCGCGTGCGACGTTGCGCGCCTGAAAGGCATTCACGGACGCCACCTGAGCCTGTTTCTCCTCCTCGGTCGAGCGAATGAGCTCGGCGTGCGCATGCTCGGCTTCGGCGTCGGACTTCGACAGAAAGGTGTTGACCCCGACGATCGGCAGGGTGCCGTCGTGCTTGCGGGTCTCGTAATACAGCGACTCCTCCTGGATCTTGCCCCTCTGGTACATCGTCTCCATGGCCCCGAGCACCCCGCCGCGCTCGCTCAGCGCGTCGAATTCCCGGTAGACCGCCTCCTCCACCAGGTCCGTCAGGTACTCGATGGCGAAAGAGCCCTGCCAGGGATTCTGTGTCTTGTTCAAGCCGAGTTCGCGGTTGATGATGAGCTGAATGGCCACCGCCCGCCGCACGCTCTCCTCCGTCGGAGTGGTCAGCGCCTCGTCGTAGGCGTTGGTGTGCAGGCTGTTGCAGTTGTCGAACAGGGCGTACACGGCCTGCAGCGTGGTGCGGATGTCGTTGAAGGAGATCTCGCGCGCGTGCAAGCTCCGTCCCGAGGTCTGCACGTGGTACTTGAGCATCTGGCTGCGCGGCCCGGCGCGGTACAGATCGCGCATGGCGCGCGCCCAGATGCGCCGCGCCACGCGGCCGATGACCGCATACTCCGGATCCATGCCGTTGGAGAAGAAAAACGACAGGTTGGGCGCGAAATCGTCGATCTTCATGCCGCGCGCCAGGTAGTACTCGACGATCGTGAAGCCGTTGGCCAGCGTGAAGGCGAGCTGCGAGATCGGATTCGCCCCCGCCTCGGCGATGTGGTAGCCGGAAATCGACACCGAGTAGAAATTGCGCACCTGACGCTCGATGAAGTACTGCTGCACGTCGCCCATCATGCGCAGCGCGAACTCGGTGGAGAAGATGCAGGTGTTCTGCGCCTGATCCTCCTTCAGGATGTCCGCCTGCACCGTGCCGCGCACCGCGCTCAGCGTCTCGGCCTTGATGCGCTCGTAGACCTCGGGCTCGAGCAACTGATCGCCGGTGACCCCGAGCAGCGCCAGCCCCGAGCCGTCATGCCCGGCGGGCAGCTCGCCTCGATAGGCCGGCGGCGGCGCACCGCGCTCGGCCGCCTCCCGGTGCAGCGCCTCGATGCGCCGCTCGGCCTCGCTCCAGCGGCCCTCGGCGCGCAGGTAACGCTCGACGCGCTGATCGACCGCGGTGTTGAGGAACATCGCGAGGATCATCGGCGCCGGGCCGTTTATGGTCATGGACACCGACGTCGTGGGCCGCGCGAGATCGAAGCCCGAGTAGAGCTTCTTCATGTCATCGAGCGTGGCCACCGATACCCCGGAGTTGCCCGTGCGCCCGTAGATATCCGGGCGCATATCCGGGTCCTCGCCGTAGAGCGTCGTCGAATCGAAGGCCGTCGACAGGCGGGCTGCGCCATGGCCCTGCGCCAGGTAGTGGAAGCGCCGGTTGGTCCGCTCCGGCGCACCCTCGCCGGCGAACATGCGAGTCGGATCCTCCTGCTCGCGCCGGTACGGATACACCCCGCCGGTGTAGGGGAACGCACCGGGCAGATTCTCGGTGCCGATGAAGCGCAACAGCTCCCCCCAGTCGCGCAGCTTCGGCACCGCGATTTTCGGTACGCGCTGGTGAGAGAGGGTTTCCGTGTAGTTCTCCCCGGTCACCTCCCGCCCGCGCACGGTGTAGGAATACGTCTCCTCGCTCGCCGCGCGCGAGCGCGCTGGCCAAGCCTTCAACTCGGCGATGCCCTCGGCGCCGACTTCGGCGAGCGCCCGGTTGTAGGCGGCGCGCAGATCGCGCCGCGTGCTGTCGCCCGCCGCGCGCAGTGCCTCATCCGGGTACGGCTCGAGCGGCGCCGGCAGCGGCTCGTCCGCGAGCGTCTCGAGCGCCCGATACAGGCCGCCCGCGCGCCGCGCCGCCTCGGCCTGGCGCTCGATGCGCTCGTACGCCTCGCGGCCGTGCCGCGCGATCTCGGCCAGATAGCGCACGCGCGCCCCCGGGATCAGCGGCTCGCGCGCCCCGATCTGCTCCGGCCCCGCGTTGCCGGTCTCCCAGCGGGCCGCGCCGATGCGCTTGCCCGTGATCGTACGGCACAGCGCCGCAAACAGCTGATTGACGCCGGAATCGTTGAAGCGGCTGGCGATTGTCGGGAAAACCGGCAGGTCGGCATCGGCGAGGTGCTTCGCCTGAGGATGATTGCGCCGCCACTGCTTGCGCACGTCGCGCAGGCTGTCGCTCGCGCCGCGCTTGTCGCTCTTGTTGAGAACGACCAGATCGGCGTAATCGAGCATGTCGATCTTCTCGAGCTGGCTGGCCGCGCCGTATTCGCCGGTCATCACGTAGAGCGACACATCGGCGAGATCGACGATCTCGCTGTCGGCCTGGCCGGTGCCGGCCGTCTCGACCAGAATCAGATCGAAGCCCGCGGCCTGATAGAGCTGGATGACATCCTTCAGCACCGCGGCGGTGGCCATGTGCTGACGGCGCGTCGCGAGCGAGCGCATGAAGATCGCATCCGAATCAAGGCTGTTCATGCGGATGCGGTCGCCGAGCAGCGCCCCGCCGCTGCGTCGGCGCGTCGGGTCCATGGCGACGACGGCGATCTGGCGGTCCGGAAACTCCCGCAGCAGCCGTGCCAGCAGCTCATCCGTGAGACTGGACTTGCCGGCCCCGCCGCTACCGGTGATGCCGACGACCGGCACGCGGTTCGGCGAGCGCTGGATGGAGCGACGGATCTGCTCGAGCTCCGGCTGTCCCGGCGCGGCGTTCTCAAGCACCGTGATCGCCCGGGCGATCTGCGCCGGGTCGCGCGCCGTGAGCGGGCGCGTTTCGTACGGCGGCTTGCGCGCCGCGCGCACGCGGGCGAACACATCCTCTATCATGCCGTCGAGCCCCAAGCGGCGGCCGTCCTCGGGGGTGTAGATCCGCTCGACCCCGTAGCGCTCGAGCGCTTCGATCTCCTGCGGCGCGATCGTGCCGCCGCCGCCGACCACGACACGGATGTGCGGGCAGCCTCGCTCGCGCAGCATGTCGACCATGAAAGCGAAGTACTCGTTGTGGCCACCCTGGTACGAGCTCGCGGCGATGGCGTCCGCATCCTCCTGGATCGCCGCCCGCACAATCTCCGCGACGCTGCGGTTGTGCCCGAGGTGGACCACTTCCGCCCCATGCGCCTGCAGCAGCCGGCGGATCATATTGATCGCCGCGTCGTGGCCGTCGAAGAGCGACGCCGCCGAGACGAAGCGCAGCGGGGCGCCCTGGGGCGCTGGGACGGGGTCCTCGGCACGGGCGGAAGGGACGGCACTGGTGTGCTTCGGCAGCATGGCTCGCTCGCTGGGCGCTCGGCGGGACGCAGGTCTTTACGCGCCGGTAGGATGGCTACCGGCCAGTATGATGCATGGGCGCCCGGCCGGTCAACGCACCGGTCCGCGCCGCTGCGCTCGAGGAATATGTGCACCTCGCGCACCTCGCGCACCACTGGCTTGTGAATCCACGCGAGGCACCGGCCGCGCACAACGCACGCCGTGAGGCTATACTTCTCTCGCCCGGGCCCTGCACCGCAATGGGCCCCTCCTGAACCGCCATGCCAGCCAGCCGACGCAAAACAGCGCCCGCACGAGCGCCCCTCGCGGCAAGTCCGGCGAGCACGACCGCCGCCCCGCGCAGCTCGCCGTGGCGCGCGAGCCGCGAGCGCGTGCGCGACCGTCAGATCAAGCGCGAGGCGGTGATCCGCGCTGCGGCACACGCCTTCAACCTCAAGGGATATCACAACACCTCGCTCGATGACATCGCCGCGGCGCTCGAGGTCAGCAAGCCGACGGTCTATTACTACGTCTCGAACAAGGAGCAGCTGTTGTTCGAGTGCTTCGTCGCCGGCATCGAGCCGATCCGCCGCGCCTTCCGTCAGGCGCGCCAGCTCAAGGTCAACGCCCGCGAGCGGCTGAATGCGGTGCTCGGCCACTACGGGCAGGCGCTCGCCTCCGAGTTCGGCTGGTCCATGGTGCGCGCCGAGGATCAGGACCTGTCCCCGGCGATGAGCGCGCACATCAAATCGCTGAAGTCCGAGATCGATCAGGGCATCCGCCGGCTGCTGCGCGAGGGCATGCAGGACGGCTCGATTCATCCGTGCGATCCGAAAATGACCGCCTTTGCGCTGGCCGGCGCGCTCAACTGGATCGCGCACTGGTACCGGGAAGATCAATCCATGACCGGCGTCGAGATCGCCGCCGCGTTCGTCACCGTGTTCGAGAACGGACTGATGCCGCGCGCGAGCGCGCTGGTCAGCCGCCGGTCCGCCGGCCGCCTCGCGCGCTGAACGCGTGAACCTGCACCGAGGAGCGTCCATGTCGAGCACCGAAATCGTCATCGCCGCCGCCAAGCGCACCCCGCTCGGCGCCTTCCAGGGCGTCTTCAGCACGGTGAGCGCTCCGCAGCTCGGCGCCTGTGCAGTGAGGAGCGCCATCGAGTCGGCGGGCATCGATGCCGCCGAGGCGAATGAGGTGATTCTCGGGTGCGTGCTGCCGGCCGGTCTCGGACAGGCGCCGGCCCGCCAGGCCGCCATCGCGGCCGGCGTGCCACTGGCGGTCCCCGCGACCACCATCAATAAGATGTGCGGCTCGGGGCTGAAGGCGGTGATGCTGGCCGCCGACCAGATCCGCGCCGGCAGCGCCGACATCGTGCTCGCCGGCGGCATTGAGTCGATGACGCAGGCGCCGTACCTGCTGCCCAAGGCCCGCGGCGGCTATCGCATGGGCCATGGCGAAGTGCTCGATCACATGTTCCTCGACGGTCTGCAGAGCCCCTTCGACGGCAAGCTCATGGGCTGCTTCGCGGACGCCACCGCGGCGCGCTACGGGTTCACCCGTGAGCGGCAGGATGCGTTCGCGGCCGAATCGGTGCGCCGGGCGCTCGCGGCGCAGGCCGGCGCCTTCGGCGGCGAAATCGCCGCCGTGACCGTCAAGACCCGCAAAGGCGAGAGCCTGATCGAGCGCGACGAGACACCGGGCACCTGCGACATTCAGAAGATCCCCACGCTCAGGCCTGCGTTCAGCAAGGACGGCACCGTCACTGCGGCAAGCGCATCCTCGATCGCCGATGGTGCCGCCGCGTTGGTGGTGATGAGCGCCGAGGCCGCTCGCGCGCGCAAGCTGAAGCCGCTCGCGCGCATCGTCGCCTATGCAAGTCATGCACAGGAGCCGGAGTGGTTCACGACCGCGCCGGTGGGCGCCATGCGCAAGGTTCTCGCTGCGGCGCAGTGGCGTGCGGAAGAGGTCGACCTCTATGAGATCAACGAGGCGTTCGCGACCGTGACCCTGGCCGCCATGCACGATCTCAATCTCGATCATGCCCGCGTCAACGTCAACGGGGGCGCTTGTGCGCTCGGGCATCCGCTCGGCGCCACCGGCGCGCGCATCCTGACAACGCTGCTGCATGCGCTGCGCGAGCGCGGCGGCAAACGGGGCATCGCCGCCCTGTGCATCGGCGGCGGCGAGGCAGTGGCGGTGGCGGTGGAGAGGGTCGGCTAAGCGGATCCACGTAAACCCAGGGGGACCGATGAGGATTCAAGACGCCCGCGCCATCATCACCGGTGGCGCTTCCGGGCTGGGACTGGCAACCGCCCGCCATCTGATCGCGCAAGGCGCCCGCGTGGCGCTGCTCGATGTGCAGCAAGCCCCGGGAGAGGCGGCGGCCGCGACGCTCGGGCCCAACGCGCACTTCCTGCCCTGTGACGTGACCTCTGAGTCCGGGGTCGATGCGGCCATGGCCGAGGCCCAGCAGCGCCTCGGCGGATTGAACCTGCTGGTCAACTGCGCCGGAGTGATCGGTGCCGGTCGCGTGCTCGGCAAGCAGGGCCCGATGAGCGGG
>JAKCEJ010000152.1 GCA_021838065.1 Pseudomonadota bacterium | reverse complement strand
GCGCGCCAGGCGCAGCGCCGCGGCAGCCGCGTAGAAGAAGCACGCCAGCCAGCCGAAGCGGCCCCAGGCCCGCCCGTACTCGGCGATCCGGATCACGCCCCACTGGTAGGCGACGATCGCCGGGGCAAGGCCGAAGGACACCATGTCCGAGAGGCTGTCGTACTCCTTGCCGAAGGCGCTCTCGGTGCGGGTCAGGCGGGCGATGCGCCCGTCGAGGGAGTCGAACACCATCGCGATGAACACCGCCATGCCAGCCGGCGAGAAGTGCTTGTCGATGGCGGCGACGATCGCGTAGAACCCCGAGAACAGGCTCGCGGTGGTGAGCAGGTTCGGCAACAGGTAAACGCCCCGGCGCGGGTGGCGGACTTCGCTCGCGGCGGACGGCTCGCTCTCGGTGCTCGGACGGTCATGCATGGCGCTGGCGCTTCGGGGAGGATCGGTCGGGCGTTTCGGGGCCGTATCTTATCAGCTCAAGCCCAGCTGTTATGATGCGCGCTCCCCTTTGGCCAAGATGCGCGTCATGAGGCTCTCGCAGTACCCCATCCAGACCACCAAGGAAACCCCCGCCGAGGCGGAAATCGTC
Source organism: Pseudomonadota bacterium (assembly GCA_021838065.1). Taxonomy (GTDB): domain Bacteria; phylum Pseudomonadota; class Gammaproteobacteria; order Steroidobacterales; family Steroidobacteraceae; genus 13-2-20CM-66-19. The sequence continues at coordinate 6,535 of JAKCEJ010000152.1, read as the reverse complement.
AGCCATCGGCTGATGTTGCGCGCCGGGCTGATCCGCCGCCTCGCCTCGGGCCTGTACAGCTGGCTGCCGATGGGCCTGCGCACGCTGCGCAAGGCGGAGGCCATCATCCGCGAGGAGATGAACCGCTCGGGCGCGTTCGAGCTGCTGATGCCGATGATCCAGCCGGCCGAGCTCTGGCAGGAGTCGGGCCGCTGGCGCGAGTACGGCCCGGAGCTGCTGCGCCTGAAGGACCGCCACGAGCGCGATTTCGTCACCGGCCCCACCCACGAGGAGGTGATCACGGACATCGCCCGGCGCGAGCTGAAGAGCTACCGCCAGCTGCCGGTCAACTTCTACCAGATCCAGACGAAGTTCCGCGACGAGATCCGCCCGCGCTTCGGCGTGATGCGCGCGCGCGAGTTCATCATGAAGGACGCCTATTCGTTCCACGCCGATGCGGGCTCGCTCGAGGCGGGCTACCGGCTGATGCACGAGACCTATACGCGCATCTTCACGCGCATGGGGCTCGATTTCCGCGCCGTGCGCGCCGACTCCGGTCCGATCGGCGGCGATGTGTCGCAGGAGTTTCACGTGCTGGCCTCCTCGGGCGAGGACGCCATCGTGTTCTCCGACGCGGACGGCTATGCCGCCAACATCGAGGCGGCCGAGGCGCTGCCTCCCACGGCGGGGCGCCCCGCCCCGGGCGCCGCGCTCGCCAAGGTGGCCACCCCCGGCGCCAAGAGCATAGAGGCGATCTCACAGCTGCTGAAGGTCGAGTCCGCCCGGTGCCTGAAGACGCTGCTGGTCGAGGGCGAGGGGGACGAGGCGGTCGTCGCGCTCGTGATCCGCGGCGACCACGAGCTCAATGCCGCCAAGGCGCAGCGCCTGGCGGGCGTGGCGAGCCCCCTGCGCATGGCCTCGGCCGCCCGCATCGAGCGCGCCACGGGCAGCGAGGCCGGCTTCATCGGCCCGGTGGGCCTGAAGTGCCGCATCTACGCCGATCACAGCGCGCTCGCGGTCGCGGATTTCGTCTGCGGCGCCAATGAGAAGGACATGCACCTGACGGGCGTGAACTGGGACCGCGACGTGCAGGGCTACGTCGCGGCCGATATCCGCAATGTGGTCGAGGGCGATGCCAGCCCGAGCGGCACCGGACGGCTCAAGCTCGCCCGCGGCATCGAGGTCGGGCACATCTTCCAGCTCGGCCGCAAGTACAGCCAGGCCATGAAGGCCCTCGTGCTGGATGAGGCCGGGCAGGAAGTGGCCGTTCTGATGGGCTGCTATGGCATCGGCGTGACGCGCGTCGTGGCGGCGGCCATCGAACAGAATCACGATGAGCGCGGCATCATCTGGCCGGAGCCGCTTGCGCCCTTCCAGGTGGTGCTGGTGAGCCTGGGGGCGCACAAGGCGACCGCGGTGCGCGAGACGGCCGAGCGGCTCTACATCGAGCTCACGGCTGCGGGCATCGAGGTGCTCTATGACGACCGTGACGCGCGCCCCGGGGTGAAGTTCGCCGATGCGGAGCTGCTGGGCATCCCGCACCGGCTGGTGGTGGCCGAACGCGGGCTCGCGGCCGGCCGCCTGGAGTACCGGCATCGACGCGACAGCGAAAGCGTGGAGTTCCCCGCCGATGAGGCGCTTGCGTTCCTGCGCGCGCGGCTGGGCCGCTAAGGCCGCACCGGGACTGATCGGCGCGCTCGCCCTCGCGCTCGGCGCGCGCGCCGAGGCCGCCGGACAGCGCGATCCGGCGCTGCGGCCGATCGTGCAGCACGCCATCGTGCGCGCCCAGTGCTTCCTCAACCGCTACGACGCGGCGGTCTGGTACACGCTGATGGAGCCGCGGCTCGCCCGCTACGTGCACAACGCGGCCGAGCGGCTGAGCATCCTCAGGCAGGTCTACTGCGTGACCCATCAGCCGGGCGCGGCCAAGGTGCCCCCGGGGCTGGTGCTCGCGGTGATGCAGGTGGAAAGCGACTTCAATCGCTGGGCGGTCTCCGCGAGCGGCGCGGTCGGCCTGATGCAGGTGATGCCGTACTGGCCGGAGCGGCTCGGCATCAAGGGCTATCGGCTGGTGCACGTCGCGGCCAACATCCGCATGGGCTGCGCGATCCTGCGCTATTACCTCGAGCTCACCCACGATGACGTGCGTCTCGCGCTCGAGAAATACAACGGCAGCGTCGGGCGGCACTTCTACCCCGACCGGGTGCTCACGGCGTGGGAGAGCTGGAGCGGCGCCGATAATCTCGGCTTCCCGGCGCGCGCGCGCGCGGCCGGCCGGGCGCCGCGTTAGGCAGTGCGAAACGTCTGCGGGGGATGCTCGGCGTGCTCCGGTGCATCGCTGACATCGACCGCATCGACCCGGCTCGCCGCCGAGCCCTCCCACAGCCACTCGATGAACTTGCGCACCGCGGCGGCCTCGCCGCACGCGAGCACCTCCACCCGGCCGTCGGGCAGGTTCACGGCGTGGCCGCATACGCCGAGCTCGCGTGCACGGCGCTGGCACGTGGCGCGGTAGAAGACGCCCTGGACGCGCCCGGACACCAGACACTTCTTGGACACCATGAAATCAATATACCCTAAGCGAACTTTTTGACGCCCCCGAGCACCGATGAGCGAAATCCTCGTCCTCTACTACTCCCGCGGCGGCGCCACTGCCGAGCTCGCCCGTCAGGCCTGCCGCGGCATCGAGAGCGTCCCGGGCGCCCGCGCGAAATTGCGCACCGTGCCGCCGGTGAGCGCCGAGAGCGAGCGACCGGCCAAACCCGTGCCCGCGAGCGGCGCCCCGTACGCGACCCTCGAGGACCTGCGTGCCGCCGACGGACTGCTGCTCGGCAGTCCGACCCGCTTCGGCAACATGGCCGCACCGCTGAAGTACTTCCTCGACGGGACCGGGAGTCTGTGGCTCTCCGGCGCGCTCGCCGGCAAGCCCGCCGGCGTATTCACCTCCACCCAGACGCTCCACGGCGGACAGGAATCGACACTGCTGTCGATGATGCTGCCGCTGCTGCATCACGGGATGTACCTGGTGGGACTGCCGTACACGGAGCCGGCGCTGCAGCGCACCGCCGGCGGCGGCAGCCCCTACGGCGCCTCGCATGTCGCCGGCAGCGGCGATGCCGTGCAGCTCGGCGCCGAGGAGCGCGAGCTCGCGCAGGCGCTCGGCCGGCGAGTCGCGGCGCTGGCGGTGCGCCTGGCGAGCCCCGAGAGCGGCTGAGCCGCCGCGAGCGCCCGCTCAGGCGCGCCCGCTGCGCGCCAGCACCTCGCGGATGAAGGGCACCGTCAGGCGCCGCTGCGCCGCGAGCGCCGCCTCATCGAGCGTGTCGAGCAGCTCGTAGAGCCGGCGCATGTCGCGGGGAAAGCGGCGCTGCAGCCAGCGTGAGGTATCGTCCGGCAGCTCGAGCCCGCGCAGCCGCGCCCGCAGCCGCAGCGCCTCCTGCTGTTCGACCTCATCGAGGGCGCGCAGCTGAAAGACTGCCGCCGCGGCGCAGCGCGAACCGAGGTCCGCGAGCACCCACTCGATGAGGGCCGGCGGGCTGTGCGTGGCCAACACCAGCGCCGTGCCGCGCTCGGCGGCTTCGCGCACGAGCGTGAAGAGCGAGCGCTCCCACTCGATGCGCCCGAGCACCGCGTCAAGATCATCGAGCGCGAGACACTCGAGCTGCGGCAATCCGCCGAGCACCTCGACGCCGAGGCGCTCGAGCTCCCCGAGCGGCAGGTAGCCGGCGCGGCGCCCCTCGCCCGCGGCGGCGCACATCGCCTGCAGCAGATGCGTCTTGCCGGCGCCGCGGGGCCCGCAGAACCAGGTGAGGCCCGGCTCACCGGCCGCGACGCGCCGCGCATGCGCGAGCGCCTCGCCGTTGCGCGCCGGCAGAAAGCTCTCGAACACGGCCCGGTCCGCGAGGCGCACGCCGAGCGGCAGCTGCTGCATCGTCATGGCTCAGGCCGCCCGCGGCGGAGTTGCCCAAGCGCGGTGTGTGAAGGTCACGAGGTAATCGAGTCCCGAGAGCACCGTGGTCGCGAACACGATGAACGCGAACGCGCGCACCTCGCCGGCGAGCGGCAGAGCGAGCGCGGCGACGAGCATCACGCCGGCCAGGTACACCAGCTGCGCCGCGGTGTTGATCTTGCTGATCAGCGTCGGCCGCCCGCGCAGCGGGCCGATCCAGGCGCGGTAGATGAGCGCCCCGAGGGCGATCATCACATCGCGCGCCACCGCCGCGGCGGTCACCCACCACGGCACGAGGCCGAGCCATGCCGACTCGACGAACACCACCACCAGCAGCAGCTTGTCAGCGGCCGGATCCAACACCTTGCCGAGCTCGGAGACCCAGTTGAACCGCTTGGCGAGAAAGCCGTCAAGGCCGTCGGAGATCGCCGCGACCACGAACAGCGCGAGCGCCAGCAGATAGCGCCCCTCGTGCAGTGCGCTCGCCACCGGCCAGATCAACGCCAGCCGGATCAGACAGATCAGGTTGGGGATGTGGCGCACGGCTCAGGGCGGTGGCGGCGGCGGATGCGCCGCGGAAGCCGGCGCATCGGCCTGCCCGGCCGAGGATGCGCCCGGGAGCGGGGCCGGCACGTACTGGTACGCCAGCATGCCGTTGGCCGAGAGCGGCTTGAATCGCGGTGAGATCGCCAGCATGCGGCTCACGGCGCTCGCGCCGCCGCGGGCCCAGAGGTCAAAGACTGCCGTCGTGCCGGCGATCCGCTCGACGCTGCTGTGGCGGACACCCGGCACCGCCGCGAGCATGGTCTCGACCCGCGCGTATTGATCGAGGGTCCTGAGACCTTCGATGCGCACCGGCGTCTTGGCGATGCTGTCGGCCGGCGAGGCTTCGACGGGCGGCGCGAGCAGATCCACGGTTGCATCGATGCCCGTCGTGATCGAGCCGGTGAAGTGCCGGGTGGCAAACGGAGTCACCAGCGTCCAGCGCCAGGTATCCGTCTGCGCCGGCGCGGCCACGGAGGGCGTCGCCCCCGGCGCGGGAACTGGGGCCGGCGAGGCGACCGCGCCCGCCGGCGAAGGCGCAGGCGGCGCGAGACTCGACGGCAGGGTCATATCGCGGCCGATGAGCAGCTGCTCGGCGCCCAGGTTGTGCACCATGGCGAGCAGCGTCTCGGACGGCAGCAGATTGCCGCTCGCATCACGCACTCCGAGCGGCACGATGCTGATCGGCATTCCGCGCGCTTCGGCGGCCTGCTGCACGGCCGCAGCGTCCATGGCCTGCTGCGATGCACCGGGCGGCGGACTGAGCACGATGAGCGTGAAGGGGCGATCGGCGTTCCAGACGTTACGTCCTGCAGCGCTGATCGCCTGTTCGAGCGCGGCGGCACTGAAGTTCACCAGCAGCTGACCCTGGCCGCCGTGCTCGTAGCCTTGCACGTACTGCGCGGCGTTCGCCACCAGGGAGGCGAGCTGCGGATCGGTGGCGGCGCTCGCGTGGCCGGTCGCCCGCACCAGCACCGCCTGCATCGCCTGCTGCAGCGCCGCGGGGGTCTGTGCGGCCACCGGCACGGTGAACACGGGCACCTCGCGGCTCGCCAGGCACAGCGCCGGAACGGCGGTGCAGACCAGCAGCGTCAGCAGGCGCCCCACGCGGCGCAAAGCGGTGCTCATCCGAACAAGCATTCGATCCTGGTGTCTGTGCCGCGCCACAGCGCTGGACGGAATGTACAATACCATACGCGAATACGCCGCACGGCGGCGGATCCAATCTGGAACAGCAACTCCATGACAGAACGGAAAATCCCGCGCGGCATGACGTATCGTGATGCCGGTGTGGACATCGATGCGGGCGATGCGCTCGTCGAGCGCATCAAGCCTCATGTTGCGCGCACGCGCCGGCCGGAAGTGCTGGCCGGGATCGGCGGCTTCGGTGCGCTCGTGGAGCTGCCCCGCGGCTACCGCCGGCCCGTGCTGGTGTCCGGCACCGACGGGGTGGGCACGAAGCTGCGCCTGGCCATCGACACCGGGCGCCACGAGACCATCGGCATCGATCTGGTGGCGATGTGTGTCAATGACGTCCTGGTGCAGGGCGCCGAGCCGCTCTTCTTCCTCGACTACTACGCCACGGGCAAGCTGCAGGTGGATGTTGCCGAGACGGTGGTGCGCGGCATCGCCGAGGGCTGCGCCCAGGCAGGCTGCGCGCTGGTCGGCGGAGAGACCGCCGAGATGCCGGGCCTGTATCACGGCCAAGATTACGATCTGGCTGGTTTCTGCGTCGGAGTGGTGGAGCGGGACCGGATCATCGACGGGCGCGAGACCCGCCCCGGCGATGCGATCATCGGGCTGCCCTCCTCGGGGCCGCACGCCAACGGCTATTCCCTGATCCGCAAGCTGATCGCCAAGAGCGGCGCGGACGCACACACCGCGATCGAGGGCACGACCCTCTTCGAGCGGCTGCTCGCGCCGACGCGCATCTACGTCAAGCCGGTGCTTGCGCTGGCACGCACCGTGCCCGTGCGCGCGCTCGCGCACATCACCGGCGGCGGGCTGACGGACAACATCCCCCGGGTGCTGCCCGATGGGCTCGAGGCGGTGCTGAAGCGGCGCAAC
>JAKCEJ010000151.1 GCA_021838065.1 Pseudomonadota bacterium | reverse complement strand
CCTGGCGGTGAATCTGAGCGATCTGGCCGCGATGGGCGCACGGCCAGCCTGGGCACTGCTGGCGCTGACGTTGCCGTCGGCCGAAGCCCAGTGGCTCGAGGGATTTTCCGCAGCCTTCAGCGCGCTCGCGCTGCGGCACGGAGTGGCGCTGGTCGGCGGCGACACCACCCAGGGTCCGCTCGCGGTCTCGGTGACGCTGCTGGGTTGGGTGCCGGCGGGCGGCGCACTGCGACGCAGCGGCGCCGCTCCGGGGGACGCGCTGTTCGTCTCCGGTACGCCGGGCGATGCGGCCGCGGGGCTGGCCTTGGAACAGGGCCGCCTCGCCGCCGAGGCGGCCCGCGAATTCCTGCGTGAGCGATTTCTCTTTCCCGAGCCGCGCGTCGCACTCGGGGAGCGACTGCGAGGACACGCGAGCGCGTGCATCGACGTGTCGGACGGACTGCTGGCAGATGCGCTGAAGCTCGCACGCGCCAGCGGCTGCGGCGTAGAACTTGAGGCGCCCCGACTGCCGCTGTCGGCGCCGCTGCGCGCACTCGGAACGGAACGGGCCCGGGACTTCGCACTCACCGGCGGCGACGATTACGAACTGTGCTTCAGCGTCCCCGTGGAGCGGCTCGAACAACTGCACGCCGTGCTGCCGAGCGAACAGTGGGGATATACACGCATTGGAAGGGTGTGCATCGAGGCCGGCGCACACGTGCGGGACGAGAGCGGGATCAAGACCGTGGCGGCCCCGGGGTACGATCATTTTGCCGCGCCCTGAAGTCGGCAATATGTAAAGTGCGAGCCGTGATCTGGTCGGCCATTTCATGGGACACATCACAGCGCGTCGGACCGGTGCGACCCTATCCTGCAGTGTGCAACACCACTCGCTGCGAACCATGCCCGCCCATGCCTCAGGACCCGCCGTGCTTCCCCGCACCAGTGACCGCAGCGCCCCTGAGCGGATCGGGAAATACGAAGTCATCAAGGAAGTCGGGCGCGGCAGCACCGGCGTGGTCTACCTGTCGCACGACGCCTATTACGGGCGCGACGTTGCCATCAAGGTCTACAACGTAGACACCGGTGCGGATGATCAGCGCGCCCGGGCCGCGCGCAAGATGTTCCTCTCCGAGGCGCATCTGGTCGGTATGCTGCAGCACCCGCACGTGCTGCCAATCTACGATGCGGGAGAGGAGAACGGGCGCTGCTACATCGTCAGCGAATACGTGCACCATGCACGTACGCTCACAACGTATTGCCGCCCTGACAACCTGCTTCCGCTGAACGACGTCATTGAAATCATCTTCAAGTGCGCCAAGGCGCTGCACTATGCACACACGCGCGGGGTGATCCACCGCGACATCAAGCCCTCGAACCTCCTGCTCACCCAGGAGGGTGAAGTCCGCATCATCGATTTCGGCATCGCTCTGGTGTCCGATGCGGACATCTCGCGCATCGAGGGTATCGCGGGAAGCCCCTCGTACATGTCCCCGGAGCAGGTACAGAGCCTGGAACTGACCGCGAGCTCCGATATTTATTCCCTGGGGGCCGTGATGTACGAGCTGCTCACCGGGACGCGCCCGTTCCGGGCCGGCAATCTGCAGAAGCTCCTGCACCAGATCGTCTACGCCACCCCGCCGCCGATCCACAAAGTGCGCACCGATGTATCCGAGGAACTCGAGAACATCGTGGTGACGGCGCTGCAGAAAGATCCCCAGAAGCGCCAGCGCACCGGGCTCGAGCTCGCGGCCGAACTCGCGCGGGCGCACCACCGTCTGCGCCAGAGCAATCTGCGCCTGGATCTGCAGGAACAGTTCGGCGTTCTACGGCGGCTGAAGTTCTTCCATGAGTTCTCGCACCCCGAGGTCACTGAGGTGCTGCACGCGAGCGCCTGGCAGCAGTACGCGGCCGGGGAGGAGATCGTGCGCGAGGGTGAACTCGATGACCGCTTCTACATCCTGGTCTCGGGGCGTTGCGCCGTGCAGCGCCGCGGCGCCGAGATCGCCACGCTCGAGACCGGCGATTGCTTCGGGGAAGCGAGCTACGTCCCCGGTGCGAAACGCATGGCCACGGTACGGGCAATGACCGCGGTGACCGTCCTCAAGGTGAGCGCCACCCAGCTCGAGCAGGTGTCGGTCTCCTGTCAGCTGCGCTTCAATCGGGTGTTTCTGCGCAGCCTGATCGGTCGACTGCAGGGCGAGTCGCGCTAACTCCGGATTCCGTATCGGCTCCTTTTAGCCGCTTGCGCCGTCTGCACACCGCTTAGCCGTCACTGCGAGTCGATAGATTCCTATTATGAGCATTTCTCGCCAAATATGCCTATAACAGGTACATGCCTCGCAGGCCGCCCCAATTTTTTTCCGCTGAGCAGCGTCAGCTTCAGCAGCTAGGCGAGCGCCTTCGACTTGCTCGCTGGCGGCGTCGGCTGAGCACGGCGGTCGTCGCGCGGCGCGCTGGCATCACTCGAAGTTCGCTCTACAAGATTGAGGCGGGGTATCTGAGTCTCACCCTGGGGACCTTTATTCGGATCATGGCCGTCCTGGGATTGTCGGAGGACCTCGACGCCCTGGCGGCCGTCGACAAAATCGGGCGCCGGCTCAAAGACCTGGACCTGGAGCCCGCAAGTCGTGTGACGGTTCGCTCAGGCACGCCTGCAGGCCGTAGGTGAGTGGGTATGGCTGCCCTCCAAAACACTGCCGTGCTCGAGGTGTGATTGGACTCGACCTCATCCCGCTGCGTAAGGTTAGATACCTCGGCCACAGCAGAGGGCAGGTCAGGTTTCAGTATGACCCGGACTGGCTGAAGATATCGAGCGCCTTCGCGCTCGATCCGAGGCTTACGCTCGACGCGAGCCCCTTCTTCCCGGATCCGGAGTCCGGAAATTTCGGAATCCTCCTCGACTCCTCGCCCGACCGCTGGGGCCAGACCCTCATGAGACGCCATGAAGCTCTGTAAGCCAAGGACGAAAGCAGATCCCCTCAGACGCTCCATGCATGGGAGTTTCTCATCGGGGTGCAGGACATCACGCGCCAGGGCGCGATGCGAGTCAAATCTCCGGGTACCGCTGAGTTCCTCGGCGCCGACAAATACGCCGTTCCACCGGTAATGACGCTACGCGAGCTGGAGTCCGTTGCCTGGGAACTGAGTAACCAAAAACACGAGGACCTCACGTCGCTGCGCAGATGGTTTGCGGTCCTGGTGGCACCGGGGGGCGTGCTTGGGGGGGGGGCTCGCCCGAAGGCAAACTTTGCCGAAGCCGATGGCTCGCTGTGGATTGGCAAATTCCGGGCTCGCGATGACGACCGAGACATCGGTGCTTGGGAATACGTTGTCTATAAGTTGGCGAAGCGGGCGGGTGTCGACGTTCCAGAAGCAAAGTTCGTGCAGCTCAATCACCGGTTCCATGCCCTCTGCGTCAAGCGTTTTGACCACGTTAACGGCATGAGGCGCCTTTACGCCTCTGCCATGGCGCTAGTGAACAAGATAGAAAGCGAGGGCTCAAATTACCTTGATCTCGCGCAGTTCCTAAGGGCTCAAGGGGATTCCGAACACACCGCTACCGATCTCGAGCAGCTGTTCAGGCGAGTCGTCTTCGACGCTGCGGTTGAAAATCGAGACGACCATTTCCGCAACCATGGGTTTTTGTTAGGAAAGCAGGGTTGGCGGATCGCGCCAGCTTTCGATGTCACGCCAAACATAAACAAGACAGATCACGCCCTGAACATAGATGACGCCGATAATCGTCCGAGTCTGGGGCTGGCTGCCGATACAGCGACTCTCTACGGCCTCAATGGTGTTCGAGCGAAAGAGGTCATCGCAGAGGTTGCGGCGGCTCTCGATGGATGGCGTGATGAGGCACGGAGAGCGCAAATCTTCCGCGCAGAAATCGAAATCATGAGGAGCGCATTCTCAGCACATTCCGAGTACCGATCTAATGCTCGGGTTGTGCCTGCGCGTCGACACTGCCGCGAAACGACGAGCGCCGTGTATTAAACCCACAGAACAGAACGAGTACAAAGACTGGTACGGCAATATCAGGATCCCATATTATGAGGACGCGAGGGCGGAGCGCAACGCTTCCAATTGGTTTATGCCCGAGATTTCCGGTAGTCCTCGCTGCTCGCGTCTCTGGAATCGGGCAGCACCTCAAGCGGTGCACCGGTGATCGTGCTCGGCGGTTGGACGCCGGTCTACAATGAGAGAGAATTTGACTTTGGTCGCCGGCGCCAACCAGTTCGTCGGTCATTACTGCCCATAGCTCACGGAATGCCCTCGGATTGTGCCCTGATTCAGCGAGACGATGAACGCAGCGATCTCAGGGTGTGAGTCGCGTTCACGAGGGGGCTGCCGCTCAAGCAGCGGCGAGACGCGAATGTCGGCGCGGTTACGTATGTGGTGATCACGGGTGCAGTGCATGGTTGAAGCTCGCGTGTGGAACGCAGATTTCCTCTCGGCAGTTCGATCTCGGACCTAGAGGAATAGATGCTCGTGTAACCCAAGGCATTCTTAGTATCAGGTACTCCGGTACTACTCGCCATGACAGGGGGGCTACTTTTCAGGTACGAGCGGCGCGGACAGCTCTTGCGCTGAGGTTACGGTCTGCGCGGTGGGCTTCAGTCTGACCCCGTGTGTGATCTCCTCGAGGCTGCGGCCCGCAGGCTCTTCGCCAGTCAGCAGCGTCATGAATGAGGCGGCGAGCTGCGCCGCGGCAATCACCAGCAGCAACGGTCCGATCCCCCATGCGCGCTGCAGGATCGGGAAGAGAAAGACACTCGTGGCGGCACCGATTCGCGAGAATGACGTGGCTAGCCCGTGTGCGGATGCCCGCAGTTCGGTGGGAAACAGCTCCACCGGGAGCACCCAGGTGGTGATGTCCGGGAAGGCGTTGGCGAGCTTCACGAACAGGATGCATGCGGCAATCGGAAAGATCGCGGTCGTGCCGCTCATGGCGATCAGGCCCAGAGCGGCCATGCCGGCGGCAAGTGCGAGAAAGCCCATGCTCTGAGCCCGGATCCTGCCGCTGCGTTCGATCCGGCCAGCGACAAACAGGAAGCCGATCGTGCCGAGACTCGAGAGCGTCGCGGACAGCAGAATGCTGCCGCCGAAGGATCGCATGCCAAACGCGAGCAAGAGCGTCGGGATGTAGATGCTGAAGCCGTAATCCACCATGTCCATCAGGAACCACGGCAACGTGATCAACGCAGTGCGTCGCAGGTATGGCCGCGTGAACAGTTCGCGCCAGCGTCCCGTGGCGTGTGCTTCTGGAGCCGCGCCCAGCGCCTCGCCGCCACGTGTGCGGCCAGGTGCGCCGTCGGGGTGAAACTGTCGCAACGCGGCCAGTGCCTGCTCCGGACTGCGCTTGCGCAGCAGCCAGCGGGGGGACTCCGGCAGCGTGCGGCGCAGGATCAGCAGTCCGAGAGCCGGTACGGCGCCGGAGGCGAACAGGAACCGCCAGGCGTCCGGGCCGAAATGCGCGAGCATAAAGCCGACGAGCATGGCCGCGACGCTGCCGGCATAGAAGAAAAATCCGAACGACCACGTCATCATCGCACCGCGCCGTTTGCGAGGTGCAAATTCCGCCAGGAACGTGGCACTCAGCGGGTAGTCAACGCCAATTCCGATCCCGACCAGCATGCGGAAGATGAACAGGGAGGCGAAGTTCCAGGCGACCGCGGACAGTAGCGCGGCGATCAAGAACGTGCCAATGTCGATCAGATAAAGCCATTTGCGTCCGTAGAGATCGGCGCACCGTCCACCGATGGCTCCGCCGAGCATGGCGCCGAGCAGTGTGGAGGCTGCCAGCAGACCGAGTGCGGCAGGTGTGAGGCGCCAGGCAGGCGCGATGAATACGATGGCGACGGCCATCATCGCCGAGTCATATCCGTCGAGGAATACGCCCAGGCCGGAACTGAAGATCAGGCGGACATGCGCCCGCCGCGGACTGAGCTCGTCGAGATAGGATTCGATCTGGGTCACGATCCGACTACTCCGGTCCGGCGACGACGTGAGCGAACTAACCGTACGAAATACCGCAGAGGAGTCGCCTGCGCTTACACGCATTGGGTGTTGATGCCAAGCTGATGCGTTCTCCCAGTGGGAGGCGCGCTCGCCCCGCGCCATCAGGTTTTTGCCCGCCGTTTCTGCTGATGGTAGGAGCCGAACGTGACGGCCATGTGAAGCGGAATGCGCTTCGGTTTGCGTGACGGGCCGATGTGCGAGTCAGCGCGCGTATTTTTGCGCGAATGCCTCGATATCGAGCGCGCGCAGATCGGGCAGCGCGGCCTGCAGCCGGGATTCATCCCAATCCCACCAGGCGAGCTCGAGCAGACGCTCGGCCGTGCGTGAGTCACACCGCATGCGCAGGACGCGAGCCGGTACACCGACAACGATCGCAAACGGCGGAACGTCGTGCGTGACGACCGCGGCGCTGCCCACGGCGGCGCCAGTGCCGACGGTTACGCCGGGCATGATGAGTGCGTTGTGGCCGAGCCACACATCGGGTCCGATCGTGACCGCGTCACGCGCACGCCAGGCGAAGAAGTCCGCATCGTCCGGCAGCGCGAAGCCATAAGAGCAGCTGCGGTAGGTGAGATGATGCAGCGTCGCGCGCCACCAGGGATGATTGCTCGGGTTGATGCGCACGCCCGTGGCGATGTTGCAGAACTTGCCGATCCGGGCATGGAGGATCTGGTTGTCCCCCATGGCGTAGCTCCAATCCTCGATTTGACTGTGGGCGACGCTGGAACGTGGTCCGAGGTAGGTGTAGCACCCGAAGTCCGACTCGCTCACCCAGGCCGACGGATCGATTTCGGGGGCTGATCGGATCGACCGGCCGGCCGACCAGGGGTTCGGCGGCGTGCCGCAGTTAATGCGCTGCATGTGTATTCTGGCCTGGGCGTATGGCGGGATTTCGACTCGTGGCGGACATCGGATGGCGCGTTCAGGCGACTTGCCGCCCCTGGCGCCATAGCGCGCGCACCAGCGGCTGCACGCGCCCAGCTGCGCTGCGCAGGGGGCGGATCCGGACCAGGTCGGCGCGCAACCCGACGGCCAACCGGCCGCGGTCGTGCAGTCCGAGGGCGCGGGCGGGGTGACGGGTGACCATCGCAAAGCTGTCGGGGAGCGAGAGATTCTGCTGATGGTGCAAATCGAACGTGGCGCCGATCAGACTGCCCGGCACGTAATCGGAGGAGAGGATG
>JAKCEJ010000150.1 GCA_021838065.1 Pseudomonadota bacterium | reverse complement strand
CCCGCGGCGGCCAGCGCCTGCTTCGCCTCGTTGCGGGTGAGCTTATCGCTCTTCGAGAGCAGCACGTGCACGCGCTGGCGCTCCTCGGCCCACGCGATCAGCTCCTCGTCTCCCGCACCGATGCCGCGGCGCGCATCGACAATCAGAAACACTCCGCGCAGCGAGGCGCGCCGCCGCAGCGCCTCGATCAGCGCCGGCCAGGTGCGCCGCTCCCGCTCCGGGGCGCTCGCATAGCCGTAGCCCGGCAGGTCGACCAGGCGCGAGCGCTCCGAGAGCGCGAAGAAGTTGATGAGCCGGGTCCGGCCCGGTGTCTTGCTGGAGCGGGCGAGCCCGCGGTGCGCCACGATCGCGTTGATGGCGCTCGACTTGCCGGCATTGGAGCGGCCCGCGAAGGCGACCTCGACCCCGTGGTCCGCCGGAAACTGCGCCGGCGCGGCCGCGCTCAGCAGAAAATGTGCTTGGGGAAATCGGAGCATGCGCCTAGTGTACAATCTCCGTCTTTCGCACCATCGGTTGGAACCCCAAGAGAGCGAACCATGGCGAAAAGATCCGCCGTGCTGATGATCCCGACCCTTGCGGCACTGGTCGCGGCCACTGCGGCCCTTGCGGCCGCTGCGCCGGCCGCTCCCGCTGCGCAAACCGCGGCGGCACAAACGGCGACGGCGCCGCAAGCGGCGCCTGCCGCCGCGCCTGCCGCCGCGAGCGGGCCGCCGGCCGTGACGCCCGATCCCTACGGCGACGGCTCGGTGCAGGCCGGCGCGGCCAGGGCGACCATGTGCTTCGCCTGCCACGGCCCGGACGGCAACAGCGTCAGCCCCGCCTTTCCGCGCCTCGCGGGACAGAACGCGGTCTACATCGCCGAGCAGCTGCGGCTGTTTCGCGGCGGCATTCGCCAGAATCCGATGATGACGGCCATGGCCGCGGGGCTGAGCGATCAGGACATCGACAACCTGGCCGTGTTTTTCGCGGCCCAGACCCCGAGCGGCCTCGCAGCCGATCCGACCCTGTGGAAGGCCGGCCAGGCGCTGTACCTCTCCGGCGACCGCAAGCACGACGTTCCGGCGTGCGTGGCCTGTCACGGGCCGACGGGGCAGGGCAATCCGTCGGCCGGCTACCCGGCGCTGCGCGCGCAGCAGTCCGCCTACGTGGTGACCCAGCTGCAAAGCTACGCCAACGGCACCCGTTACAGCGGGCCGCAGGCCGAAACGGCGACACCCAACAGCATCATGATGTTCACGATCGCCAAGCGCCTGAGTCCCGCGCAGATGCAGGCGGTCGCATCGTACGTGCAAGGCCTGCGTTGAACGGCATTCCAGGAGTCTCCCGCCCCATGATCCGCCAGCTCGCACTGTCCACCGCGCTCGCCCTCGTCCTGTGCGCCTGCAGTTCGCGGCAGACGCCCGCGCCCCAGGGCGGCACCTCGGCCGGTGCCCCGGCGGTGAGCACATCCGGCCCGAGCGGCGCCGCGGCCTCCGGTGCGAGCCCGTCCGCGGCTCCGGGCGCCTCCGCCTCGAGCAGCGCCGCCGCCAACAGCCCGCTCGCCCTGCCCGCGAGCAGCGAGTGGCGTCCGGGGGTGAACTACGTCGTCGTCTCCCCCGCGCAGCCCACCAATGCCCCGCCCGGCAAGGTCCAGGTCATGGAGGTGTTCTGGCTCGCCTGCCCACACTGCTACGCGCTGGAGCCGCACCTCGAGGCGTGGCGCAAGGCAATGCCGTCCTACGTGCAGTTCGTGCGCGTACCGGTGATGTGGGGCCCGGTGCAGCGGGCACACGCGAGGCTTTATTACGCGCTCGAGGCGCTCGGACGCCACGATCTGATCGACAAGGCGTTCCAATATATCCACGGCCTGGAGATGCAGACCGGCAGCGAGTCGATCCTGGTCGGCAGCAGCAAGGCGAACACGATGCGCATCCAGCAGGCCTTCGCCGCGAAGTACGGCGTGGCGCCGAGCGCGTTCGCCGACGCCTACAACTCGTTCGACGTCAGCACCCGTCTGCAGCAGGCCGAGGAAATCGGGCAGATCTACGAGATCAACAGCGTCCCGACCATCATCGTCGACGGCCGGTACCGGACCAATCCGGCCAAGGCCGGCGGCGAGAACCAGCTGATCCAGCTGATCGACTTCCTCGCGAAGTGGGATCACGACCACCAGAGCGGGGGTTGAGCCGATGAGACGCACCCACGGCGCCAGCGCGCTGCTTGCCTCCTTCGCACTGTTGTTCGCGCTCTGCGCGGGAGCCGCCCGCACCAGCGCCGCCGCGTCCGACCTGCCCTCGAGCGCCCGGTGGAAGCCGAACGTCAATTACACGGTGATCTCGCCGGCCCAGCCGACGAACGCGCCGCCGGGCAAGGTGCAGGTGATGGAATTCTTCTATCTTGCCTGCCCGTTCTGCCATGCCCTCGAGCCCTACATGCTCGCCTGGCGCAAGAGCAAGCCGGCCTACGTTCAGTTCGTGCGCGTGCCGGTGATGTGGGCGCCGCTGCAGGTGAAGGATGCGCGGCTCTTCTACACGCTGGAGGCGCTGGGGCGTGATGATCTGGTCGAGACCGCCTTCCGGACGCTGCACCGGCTGGAGCAGGCGGCCGGCGGCGACGAGGACGTCCTGGTCGGCGATACGCCGGCCAAGACGCTCGCGGTGCAGGAGGCCTTTGCCGAGCGGCACGGCGTCGCCGCGGGCGCCTTCGCCAGCGCGTACAACTCTTTCGACGTGCACGTCGAGCTCGATCGAGCGCGCCAGCTGGGACAGACCTTCGAGATCACGCACACGCCCACGATCATCATCGACGGACGCTACAGGACGGATGTGGCCAAGGCGGGCGGCAATCAACAGCTGATCGCGCTCATCACGTTCCTCACCGCGTGGGACCACGACCACCCGGGCGCCGGATGAGCTGATGAGGCGCAACCGCTGCGCCGGCGCGCTGCTCGCCTCCGCCGTGCTGTTGTTCGCGCTCTGCGCGGGCACCGCGCGCATGAGCGCCGCCGCGTCCGAGCTGCCCTCGAGCGCCCGGTGGAAGCCGAACGTCAATTACACAGTGCTCTCGCCGGCCCAGCCGACCAATGCACCGCCGGGCAAGGTGCAGGTGATGGAATTCTTCTATCTCGCCTGCCCGTACTGCCACGCCCTCGAGCCCGACCTGGAGGCCTGGCGCAAGAGCAAGCCGAGGTACGTTCAGTTCGTGCGCGTGCCGGTGACCTGGGCGCCGCTGTACACGGCGGATGCCCGGCTCTATTACACACTGGAGGCGATGGGTCGCGACGATCTGGTCGGGACGGCGTTCAACACCATCCACCGGCTGGAGCAGGCGGCGGGCGGCGAGGAGAACGTCCTGGTCGGCGATACGCCCGCCCGGACGATTGCGCTGCAGGAAGCCTTCGTCGAGCGGCACGGTGCGACGGCCGATGCCTTCCTCAACGCCTACCGCTCCTTCGACGTGCTCGTCGAACTCGGCCGGGCCACCCGGCTCTGGAAGACCTTCAACGTCACTCGCACCCCGACGATCATCATCGACGGGCGCTACGAGACCGGGCCGTCGCCTTATTTCCGCTTCAACCCGAAAAGGCCGCCGTATGGCACCGGCGATCATCGGCTGATCAAGCTGATCGACTTCCTCACCCGCTGGGACCACGCTCACCCGCAGGCCGGCTGAGGCGGCGCGGGCCGGGCCCGGTGCTCAAAGGATGTAGCGGCTCAAGTCCTCGTCCTTGGCGAGGTTGCCGAGGTGCTCATCGACGTACTTCGCGTCGATGGTCAACTGCGACCCCGATTGCTCCGAGGCGTCATACGAGACCGACTCCAGCAGCCGCTCCATGACGGTATGCAGGCGGCGTGCGCCGATGTTCTCGGTGCGCTCATTCACCTGGAAGGCAATCTCCGCGATGCGCCGCACGCCGTCGGCGGTGAACTGCACGGTCACCCCCTCGGTGCCCATCAGCGCCTGATACTGCGCCGTCAGCGAGGCGTCGGGCTCGGTGAGGATGCGCACAAAATCCTCGATCTTGAGCGAGTAGAGCTCCACGCGGATCGGGAGTCTGCCCTGCAGCTCCGGAATGAGGTCGGAGGGCTTGGAGAGGCTGAAGGCGCCGGAGGCGATGAACAGCACGTGATCGGTCTTCACCGGGCCGTACTTGGTGGTGACCGTCGAGCCTTCCACGAGCGGCAGCAGGTCGCGCTGCACGCCCTCGCGCGACACGTCCGCGCCGAGGGTTTCCTGGCGGCGGGTGACCTTGTCGATCTCGTCAATGAACACGATGCCGTTCTGCTCGGCGTTGGCGAGCGCCTGGATCTTCAGCTCCTCCTCGTTGATGAGCTTGGCGGCCTCGTCCTCGATGAGCAGATTCATGGCCTCGGCCACGCTCACCTTGCGGCTGCGGGTGCGGCCGCCGCCGAGGTTCTGGAACATCGACTGCAGCTGCTGTTGCATCTCCTCCATCCCGGGCGGGGCCATGATCTCCACGCCCATGGGCGCCGCGCGCAGCTCGATCTCGATCTCGCGCTCGGCGAGCTCCCCGGCGCGCAGCATGCGGCGGAACTTCTCGCGCGTCTCCGCATCGCGCGGCTGCGCCGGCTCATCCGTGGAGAACCCCATCATGCGCGGTTTGGGCAGCAGCGCATCGAGCACCCGGTCCTCGGCCGCCTGCGCGGCGCGCTGGCGCACCTTGTCCATCTCCTGCTCGCGCGTCATCTTGACCGCGACGTCGACCAGCTCCTTTACGATGGAGTCGACGTCGCGGCCGACGTAGCCGACCTCCGTGAACTTGGTGGCCTCGACCTTCACGAACGGCGCGTTCGCGAGCCGCGCGAGGCGCCGCGCGATCTCGGTCTTGCCCACGCCGGTCGGTCCGATCATCAGGATGTTCTTCGGCGTGATCTCCTGGCGCAGCGGCTCGGGCACCTGCATGCGCCGCCAGCGGTTGCGCAGCGCGATGGCGACGGCGCGTTTGGCGGCATCCTGCCCGACGATGTGCTTGTCGAGCTCCTGAACGATTTCGGCGGGTGTAAGCGATGACATGGCGGTAGGGTTCCCCTGGCGCGCCCCTCAGGCGGCATCCTGCTGCAGTTCCTCGATGGTCAGATTGCGGTTGGTATAGATGCAGATGTCGGCGGCGATGTCGAGCGAACGCTGCACGATCTCGCGCGCGCCGAGCTCCGAGGCTCCGAGCAGCGCCCGCGCGGCCGACAGGGCGAACTGGCCGCCCGAGCCGATCGCCGCCGCCTCGTACTCCGGCTCGATGACATCGCCGTTGCCGGAGATGACGAGGAGCTTGGCCGGATCGGCCACCAGCAGCAGCGCCTCGAGGCGCCGCAGGTAGCGGTCGGCGCGCCAGTCCTTGGCCAGCTCGATGGCCGCACGCGTGAGGTTGCCGTATTTCTCGAGCTTGCCCTCGAAGCGCTCGAACAGCGTGAACGCATCCGCCGTGCCGCCGGCGAAGCCGGCGAGCACCTTGTCGTTGTACAGCCGGCGGACCTTGCGGGCGTTGCCCTTCATGACGGTATTGCCCAAGGTCACCTGGCCGTCACCGCCGAGGGCGACGGCGCCGTTGCGGCGCACGCCCAGGATGGTCGTGCCGTGGGGATTGAAGGTCGTGGAATCGGTCATGATGCGGCCCGTATCGCCAGTTGAGCGGAGGAGGCGGCGAGCGCCTCGTCAGGACTTGCGGCGCGCCCGCGGGTGCGCTGCATCGTAGATGCGGGCAAGGTGCTGAAAATCAAGGTGGGTGTAGATCTGGGTCGTGGCGATGTCTGCGTGCCCGAGCATCTCCTGCACGCCGCGCAGCTCGGCCCCGGACTCGACCAGGTGGGAGGCGAAGGAATGGCGGAACAGATGCGGGTGTACGTGCTGCGGCAGACCCTGGCGGCGCGCCCAGTACGCGACCCGCTTCTGGATCTCGCGGCGCCCGAGCCGCCGCCCGCCGCGGGCGAGGAACAGCGCCCGCTCAGCGCTGCCCGCCCACGCTGCGCGCTGTCTCAGCCAGCGCTCGAGGGCCTCTGCGGCCACGCGGCCGACGGGCACGGCGCGCTCCTTGCGCCCCTTGCCGAGCACCCGGACGGTGCGGTCGGGCAGATCGAGATGCTCGAGGTCGAGCGTGGTCAGCTCCGCGAGACGCAGCCCCGAGGAGTACAGCAGCTCCATGATGGCACGGTCGCGGATCGCCACGGGCGTGGTCTCCCTGATGGCGAGCAGCCGCGCCATCTGGTCCGCATCGAGCGTCACAGGCAGGCGGCGCGGAGCCTTCGGGGCGCGCACGTCCGAGGCCGGATTGCTGCGCAGCGAGCGGATATCTGCGCCCTCGGAAGGCGCGGCCCGCTGCTCGCGCTGCACCTGCGCCTCGCGCAGCAGAAAATCATAGAAGCTGCGCACTGCGCAGAGCCGCCGCTGGATGCTGCGCGGACCCAGTCCGCCGGCGTGCAGCCGGGCGGCGAAGGCGCGCACCTGCGCCCCGTCGAGCCCGGCCCAATCGGGCACTCGCGCGCGGTCGCAGTACGCCTGGAGCGCGCGCAGGTCCCTGAGGTAATTGGACACCGTGTGCGGCGAGCCGCGCCGCTCGGTCACGAGGTAGCGCCGATAGCGCTCGACCCATGCGATCGCCTCGGGCGTCATCGGCGTGCTGGCGGTGGCCCGCGCCTCACGCCCCGCGGCGCATCGTCAGCGCATCGGCGATCAGATCGGCCATGCGCGCCAGGAACTCGGTGCTCATGCCCGGATGGAACCGGTCGCGGTCGGGGCTGCCGAGCGCGAGCACCCCGAGCGGCGCGCCCTTCTCGGTGAGCGGCACCAGCGCCACCGAGCCGATCTGCCCCGAATCCGGCCCGAACAACAGCTGGCGCTGCGAGTCGCGCGCCTGGCCGCAGCGCGGCTTGCCGGCGCTGAAGAGCGAGTCGAAGGATTTCAGTTCGGCATCGTCGCGCGCCACGGTGCGCACGAAGCGCTGCGGGGTGAGATCGGGGTACTCGCCGATCAGCAGCAGCACGCTGTGAAAGGCGTCGAAGTCCTCGCGCAGGCTGGCCTCGATCCGGCCCACCGCGTCGGCGCGGCTGCCCGATTGCAGCAGGCGGCGCGTGAACCGATGCAGCTTGTCCGCGATGGCATCGTTGGCCCGCGCCACGGCCACGAGCTCGGTCAGCTTGCCCTCGAGGGCGGCGTGCTTCTCGCGCATCACCTCGATCTGCCGCTCGACCAGCGA
>JAKCEJ010000149.1 GCA_021838065.1 Pseudomonadota bacterium | reverse complement strand
CAGGCCGATGGCCATCTCGTTCTGCGGGCTGATACGGAAGCGGAAGTAGTCATGTTGCGGAGTGCACCCCGGATATACCGCGGGCGGGCGGCGCAGATGCGCAACCACCTCGGTGCAGGTCACGGGCAACGACTTGCCGGCGCGGATGTAGAACGGCACGCCCTGCCAGCGCCAGTTGTCGATCTCGAGCCGGATGGCCGCGAAGGTCTCGGTCTTCGATCCCGGCGCCACGCCCTTCTCATTGAGATAGCCGCGGAACTGCCCGCGCACCAGACCCGTCGGCACGAGCGCCGGTATCGCCTTGAGGACCTTGACCTTCTCGTCGCGGATCGATTCGCTGTCGGTACGCGCCGGCGGCTCCATGGCAAGATTGGCCATCACCTGGAACAGATGGTTCTGCACGACATCGCGCACCGTGCCGACCGGATCGTAGAACGCACCGCGCCCGGCGACGCCAAAATTCTCGGCCATCGTGATCTGCACGCTCTTGATGTAGTCCCGATTCCAGAACGCCTCGAGCAGCGCGTTCGTGAAGCGGAAGAACACCATGTTGTGCACCGGACGCTTGCCGAGGTAGTGATCGATGCGAAAGATGTGTTCCTCGTCGAAGGAGCCGAGCAGGATCTGATTGAGCTCCCGCGCCGACTGCAGATCGCGGCCAAACGGTTTCTCCACCACCACCCGGGTGCCTTTCTCAGTGCACCCGGCCTTCGAGAGCTGCTCGACGACGGCGCCGAAGAGCGACGGCGGAATGGCCAGGTAATGCGCCGGTCGGCGCGCCGCGCCGAGCAGCTTGCGCAGCGCGACGAAGGTCGCCGCATCGGCATAATCGCCGTCCACGTACGACAGGAGCGAGGTCAGCTTCGCGAACGCGTCCTCGTCCACGCCGCCGCCGAACTTCTCCAGACTGTCACGGGCGCGCTCGCGCAGCTGCTCGATGCCCCAGCCGGCCTTGGCGACGCCGATGACCGGCACTTCGAGCGTGCCGCGCTTGATCATCGCCTGCAGCGCGGGGAAGATTTTCTTGTGAGCCAGATCGCCGGTGGCGCCGAAGAACACCAGCGCGTCGCTGTGGGTATCAGTCATGTGAACCTCATCGGGTCTCGATTCATTTTTCCGGCTTCTCGAGGTGGCCGCCGAATCCGTAGCGCATCGCCGAGAGGATCTTCGCCTGAAAATCGGCCTCGCCGCGCGAGCTGAAGCGCTCGTAGAGCGCAGTGGTGAGCACCGGGGCCGGCTGTCCCTCGTCGATCGCGGCCTTGATCGTCCAGCGGCCCTCGCCCGAGTCCGACACGTGGCCGGCGAATTTCGTGAGCCCGGGGTCAGCGCAAAGCGCCGCCGCCGTCAGGTCGAGCAGCCAGGAGGCGATCACGCTGCCGCGCCGCCACACCTCGGCGACGTCCGGCAGGTTCAGATCGTACTGATAGTTCTGCGGATCGCGCAGCGGCGTCGTCTCGGCGTCGACCTCCTTGGCGCCCTTGCCGACGTTGGCAGCGCGCAGGATGCCGAGTCCCTCGGCATAGGCGGCCATCATGCCGTACTCGATGCCATTGTGGACCATCTTGACGAAGTGACCGGCACCGTTCGGTCCGCAGTGCAGATAGCCCTGCTCGGCGGTGCCGGGCAGGTCCCTGCGCCCGGGTGTGCGCGGGATGGAGCCGATGCCGGGCGCGAGGCGCGCGAAGATCGGGTCGAGGCGCTCCACCGCCGCGCTGTCGCCGCCGATCATCATGCAGTAGCCCCGCTCGAGGCCCCATACCCCGCCGCTGGTGCCGACATCGACGTAGTGGATGCCTTTGCCGGAAAGCGTCTGCGCCCGGCGAATGTCGTCAACATAGTAAGAATTGCCGCCGTCGATGACGATATCGCCCTTGCCGAGCAGCGGCACCAGATCCGCGAGCGTGTCATCGACCGCCGCGGCCGGCACCATCAGCCACACAGCGCGCGGGGTCTGGAGCTTCTTCACGAACTCGGCGAGCGATGCGGCGCCCGTGGCCTTCTCCTTCGCGAGCTCGGCGACGGCCGCCGCCGACCGATCGAACACAACGCAGTCGTGGCCGCCCTGCAGCAGCCGCCGCACCATGTTTGCGCCCATGCGTCCGAGGCCGATCATTCCAAGTTGCATGAATCGCTCCTTTGTCTGTTGACGACGGATTACCGGCGTCGCCGCCTGCGCAGCGGTACGCCGGCGGGCACGCTCACGGCGCGCCTTTCATCTTGCGGTAGCGGCGAATCAGGCCGTTCGTCGAGCTGTCGTGCCGCAGAGCCGGGGTGCCCTGGGCTTGCAGCTCCGGAATGATCGCTTGCGCCAGGGCTTTGCCGAGCTCGACGCCCCACTGGTCGAACGAATTGATGTTCCAGATGACCCCCTGCGTGAACACGGCGTGCTCGTACAGGGCGACCAGTCTGCCGAGCGTCTCGGGGGTGAGGCGCTCGGCGAGAATGGTGTTCGATGGGCGGTTGCCCTCGAATACCCGGTGCGGCACCAGCCACTCGGGTATGCCCGCGGCGCGCACCTGTTCGGGGGTCTTGCCGAATGCGAGCGCCTCGCCCTGGGCGAACACGTTCGCGAGCAGCATGTCGTGATGGTGCCCGAGCGGACTCAGCGCATGCGCGAAGGCGATGAAATCACAGGGGATGAGCCGCGTGCCCTGATGGATCAGCTGATAGAAGGAGTGCTGCCCGTTGGTTCCCGGCTCGCCCCAGTAGATCGGCCCGGTGTCGATGCCGACCGGGGCGCCCTCGAGCGTGACGTGCTTGCCGTTGCTCTCCATCGTCAGCTGCTGCAGATAGGCCGGAAAGCGCTTCAGATACTGCTCGTACGGCAGCACGGCGATGGTCTGTGCGCCGAAGAAATCCGCGTACCAGACCCCGAGCAGCCCGAGCAGCGCCGGAAGGTTGCGCTCGAAGGGCGCCGTGCGGAAGTGCTCGTCCATCTGATGAAAGCCCGCCAGCATGGCGCGAAAGTTCTCCGCGCCGACGGCGAGCATGGTCGACAGCCCGATTGCCGAGTCCATCGAGTAGCGTCCGCCGACCCAGTCCCAGAAGCCGAACATGTTGGCCGTATCGATACCGAACGCCGCGACCTTTTCCGCGTTGGTCGACACCGCGACGAAATGTCTCGCCACCGCCCTCGCATCGCCGCCGAGGCCCTGCATCAGCCAATCGCGCGCCGTGTGCGCATTGGTCATGGTCTCGAGCGTCGTGAAGGTCTTCGAGGAGACGATGAACAGCGTCTCACTCGGGTCGAGATCGCGCGTCGCCTCGAGGAAGTCCGCGCCGTCGATGTTGGAGACGAACCGGAAGCACATCGAGCGCTCGCTGTAGTGGCGCAGCGCCTCGTACGCCATCACCGGCCCCAGGTCCGAGCCGCCGATGCCGATGTTGATCACGTTCTTGATGCGCTTGCCGCTGTGGCCGCGCCACTCGCCGCTGCGTACACGGTCGGTGAATGCGGCCATCTTCTCGAGCACCGCATGCACTTCCGGAACGACGTTCGTGCCGTCGACGAGGATGCTCGCAGCGCGCGGCGCGCGCAGCGCCACGTGCAGCACGGCCCGGTCTTCCGTCACGTTGATCTTGCGCCCGCTGAACATCGCCTCGATGCGCTCGCGCAGGCCGCACTCCTCGGCGAGCCGCACCAGCAGACTCAGGGTCTGGTCGGTCGCCCGGTTCTTGGAGTAATCGAGAAAGATACCCGCTCCCTCTGCGGTGAGCCGCTCGCCGCGCCCGGCGTCATCGGCGAACAGCTGGCGCAGATGCGTCTTGGCGAGCTCGCGGTGATGAGCGCCAAGCGCCCGCCACGCGGGCCGTTCGGTCAGCAACGGGCTCGAGGCGCTCATGCGCGGCTTCCTTTGCCCTTGCGCGCGTGCGCCCGGGGCGCGCCGCGGCTGCCGCCGCTCGCCTTCTCCCAGAGCCTGAAGCCGCCCGCGAAGGCGTTGGCATTGTCGCCGGCGCGGCAGTGCGGCGGCAGCTCCTTCAGATGCCTGACGTTGCCGCCGCCGATGACGACCTCGTCCGGTTCGAGCGCGGCGGTCAGGCGCTCGATGACATCCGCGACGTGCTTGCGCCACTTCTTCTTGCCCATGCGCTCGAGGGCCTGCTCGCTGACGTAATCCTCATACGTATGCTTCAGGTACGGCAGATGACCGATTTCCATCGGCTCGACGATGCCGTCCGCGATGAGCGCAGTCCCGAGCCCCGTGCCGAGCCCGAGGAAGAGCATCCTGCCGCCCGTGTAGCTGCCGAGCGCCTGCATGGCCGCATCATTGATGACGCGCACCGGACGGCCGAAGGCGTGCTTGAAGTCGAATCCGACCCAGCCCGGACCGAGATTGTGCGGCTCGGCGAGCACCCGATCGTGCAGCACGGGCCCCGGGTAGCCGATCGACACGGCATCGTAGCGCCAGCCGCGCGCGAGACGCTTGACCTGCGTGACCATCTGGCGCGCGGTCATCTTCGGTCCGGAGGCGAACTCGCGCTTGTCCGTCTGGCCCGTGGCGAGAATCTTCACGTGGGTCCCGCCGACATCGAGGACGAGTACGTCCATGTGTCAGGCCGCCGCGCCGAGCGCCGAGCTCTTCGTGGCGATCACCCCGAGCAGCTCCTGCCAGGACTTGACGAACGCCTTGGCGCCCTCGTCCTGCAGCTGCTCGGCGAGCGCCGCGACATCGACCCCTGCCTTGGCGAAGCGCGCGAGCAGCGCCTCGCACTCACCGCCGTTGGCTGGTATTCCCGAGCCGATCTCGGTACGCCCGGCCAGAGCCTTCAGCGTCGCTTCGGGCATGGTGTTGACGGTGAACGGCGCGGCCAGTGCCTTGACGTACAACAGCTCGTCGGCTTTCGGATCCTTCGTCCCGGTGCTGGCCCACAGCAGCCGCTGCGGCCGTGCGCCCGCGTTGTAGATGCGCTGCCAGCGCGGCGCGAGGAACAGCTGCTGCGAGGCGCGGTAGGTGCGTTCGGCGATAGCGATGCCGAGACGGTTGGTGAGCTCAGCGGGCACTTTGCCCGTGACGGCCACGTCCCAGCGGCTGATGAACACCGAGGCCACCGATCCGACCTCGGGATTGAGTCCGGCGGCGATACGCCGCTCGATGCCGCGCAGATACGCCTCGGCCGCCGCGAGGTACTGCTCGCGCGAGAACAGCAGGGTCACGTTCACCGGAATGCCGGCGAAGATCGCCTCCTCGATCGCCGGCAGCCCTTCCCTCGTACCGGGGATCTTGATGAACAGGTTCGGCCGGTCCGCCCGGGCGTGCAGATCCTTCGCCGCCGCGATGGTGCTGGCGGCGTCGTAGGCGAGCTGCGGCGAGACCTCGAGCGAGACCCAGCCGTCGACGCCGTTGGTACGCTCGAACGTGGCGCGGAACTCATCCGCTGCGCGCGTGATGTCCTCGAGCGCCAGGTCGAAGAACAGCGTCTCGCCGGTGCGGCCCTGCTTGAGGCGCGCGCGCAGGGCGGCATCGTAGGCGGCGCTCTTCTTCAGCGCCTGATCGAAGATCGTGGGATTCGAGGTCAGGCCGGTGACCGCGAGCTCGGCGATGTATTGCCGCAGCGTTCCGCTGTCGAGCAGGTCACGGGTGATGTTGTCGAGCCAGATGCTCTGTCCGAACTCGTGCAGGAGCTGGGTCGCTTTCATGATCTAACCTCCATCGCAAACCGGATCGAGCGCCGCTGCGGGCGAAGCGTACTGGCGCAGGGAATCGATTCGTACGACCGGGACGATCGCCGCGGGGAACGGCGCAGGGGTCGCCCGGCCGCTGTCGTGGCGTCGCGCGACGCCATCCGGCGCTACTCCGTTGGCTTTTAGATTAGCATATCCCGGGCGCGCCCGTCAGCTCGCGGCGGTGAGATCATGTGCTCAAGTGGCGCGTGTCGTTCCAGAGCCGCACGACCGGCTCGCCCGCGTTGTGCTCGTAGCCGAGCACGCTCACGCTGGAGGTACCGAGCAGCAACAGCCGGCCCGCCTCGGGCGGCAAAGCCAGCCAGCGCGCGCTCAACACCCGCAGCAGGTGCCCGCTCGAGAACAGCAGCGCGTTGCCGCCGGCTGCACGCGCCCGCGCGATGATACGGTCGGCGCGCGCGCCGACTTCGGCGGCCGACTCCCCGCCCGGACAGCCGTCGCGAAACAAGTCCCAGTCCGGCCGCTCGGCGCGGATCTCCGCCGTTCGGCGCCCCTCGTAGGCTCCGTAGTTCCACTCGCACAGATCCGCGTCCGCACGCGCCGCGGCCGAGAACCCGGCGAGCTCGCAGGTGCGCGCGGCGCGCTGCAGGGGGCTCGTCAACACCAGTGAAAACGCCGGCTCGGCCAGCCGCTGCGCCAGGGCGCGCGCGGCCTGCTCGCCGCGCTCGGTGAGCGGTAAGTCGCTGAGGCCGGTGTGCCGTCCGGTGAGACTCCAGGCAGTCTCGCCGTGCCGGACGAGGCAGATGATCGGCAAGTCGGTGCTCACGGTGTTGGTTCCTCCAGGGACGGCGCGCCGCGGACCGATCGTACGCAGGAATTGCGCGCAAGTGAAGCGCACGGCGCGGTGCGGCCGGGCCGCGCGGCTTTTGTGCTAGGGTGAGCGCGCGAGCCGCCTCGCGCGCCGCTGCGGTCCATCGACGGAGGTAGCATGATCGAGCTGTACTACTGGCCGACGCCGAACGGCCACAAGATCACGATGTTCCTGG
Organism: Pseudomonadota bacterium; assembly: GCA_021838065.1. Classification (GTDB taxonomy): domain Bacteria; phylum Pseudomonadota; class Gammaproteobacteria; order Steroidobacterales; family Steroidobacteraceae; genus 13-2-20CM-66-19. Next base: position 523 of record JAKCEJ010000149.1, on the reverse strand, counting down.
AGGAGACCGGACTGCCCTACCGCATCGTGCCGGTGAACATCGGCGCGGGTGAGCAGTTCCGGCCTGAGTTTCTCGCCATCTCGCCGAACAACCGCATGCCGGCGATCGTCGATCACGAGCCGGCCGACGGCGGCGCGCCGCTGTCGGTGTTCGAGTCCGGCGCGATCCTGTGGTATCTCGGCATCAAGAGCGGCAAGCTCATACCCGCGGATCTGCGCGGACAGACCGAGACTCTGCAGTGGCTGTTCTGGCAGGTCGCCGGGCTCGGCCCGATGGCGGGCCAGAACCATCACTTCACGCAGTACGCGCCGGAGAAGATCCCGTACGCGATCGAGCGCTACGTCAAGGAAACCAACCGGCTGTACGGGGTGCTCAACCGGCGGCTCGCCGACCGGCCCTACCTCGCCGGCGAGCGCTACACGGTGGCGGATATCGCCAGTTACCCGTGGATCGTGCCACACGAGCGCCAACGACAGAGCCTCGATGATTTCCCGCACCTGAAGCGCTGGTTCAAGCAAATCGA
>JAKCEJ010000148.1 GCA_021838065.1 Pseudomonadota bacterium | reverse complement strand
GCGCGTGGTGGGCGTGCACGTCATCGGCGGGGGCGCCGACGAGATGATGCAGGGCTTCGCGGTCGCGGTGCGCATGGGCGCGACCAAGGCGGATTTCGACGATACCGTGGCCATTCACCCGACCAGTGCCGAGGAGTTGGTGACGATGCGCTGAGGCGCGGGTCGCGGAGCGCGGCAGTTGCGTCGGCGCGCCGCTCGGGCAGAATGCCGCCATGGACAATCCGCTGCTCGCCCGAGACCCGCTGCCGCCCTTCCCGCGCATCACCGCCGCCGACGTCGAGCCGGCCCTCACCGCGCTCCTTGCCGAGGCGCGCACCGAGATCGACGCGATCGCCGCGCGCGAGCCACCGTCGTTCGCCACGGTGGTCGAGCCGCTCGAGGAGCTGCATCACCGCGTTGCGCGCGCATGGTCGCCGGTGAGTCATCTCAACGCCGTGCTCAATTCCGAGACGCTGCGCACCGCCTACAACGCCTGCCTGCCGCTGCTGTCGGCCTACCAGACCGACCTGGCGCAGAACGAGCCGCTGTACCGCGCGTGCCGCGGTATCGAGGCGCGCGAGGGCGCGGCGCTGGATGCGGTTCGCCGCCGCGTCATCGAGCACACGCTGCAGGACTTCACGCTGGCCGGAGTCGGCCTGCCCCGCGCCGCCAAGGAGCACTTCAAGAAGGTGATGCTCGAGCTCACCCAGCTGCAGGCGAAGTTCGAGGAGAACGTGCTGGATGCCACCAACGCCTGGAGCCACCACCTCACCGATCCGGCGCAGTTGCGCGGGCTCAACGAGGTGCTGGTGGATCAGGCCCGCCGCCGCGCGCACGAGAAGCGCATGGAAGGCTGGATCCTGACGCTCGACCAGCCGACCTACGTCGCGGTGGTGACCGATGCGCAATCGGCCGAGCTGCGCGAGGCGTTTTACGCCGCATGGGCCACGCGCGCCTCCGATCAGGGCCCCCAGGCCGGCCGTTGGGACAACGCGCCGGTCATCGAGCAGATCCTCTCCCGGCGCCACGAGGCGGCCCGGACCCTGGGCTTTGAGAACTTCGCCGATTACGCGCTCGCCAAGCGCATGGCGCGCACGCGCGGTGAGGTTATGAGTTTCCTCGAGGAGCTCGCGCGCGCAGCGAGGCCGGCCGCCGAGCGCGAATTCACCGAACTGGAGGCGTTCGCGGGGCATCGGCTCGAGGCCTGGGACGTCGCCTTCTACGCCGAGCAGCTGCAAAAGCAGCGCCATGCGGTGTCGCAGGAGGAGCTGCGCCCCTACTTTCCGCTGCCGCGGGTGTTGTCGGGCCTGTTCGAGGTCGCCGAGCGGCTCTTCGGCGTACACATCCGCGAGCGCTCGGGCGCTCCGGTCTGGCACCCGGACGTGCGCTTCTTCGAGATCCACGGCGACGGGGGGCACGTGGGCAGCTTCTATCTGGATGCCTACGCGCGGCCGCACAAGCGCAGCGGAGCGTGGATGGACGAGTGCATCGGGCGCAAACACCTCGCGAGCGGCGATGCGATGCCGGTGGCGTACCTGGTGCTGAACGTGCTGCCGCCCGGGCAAAACCACCCGGCGCTGTTGACGCACGATGATGTGTTGACGCTGTTTCACGAGTTCGGACACGGCCTGCATCACCTGCTCACCCGCGTCGACTTTCCGAGTCTCGCCGGCATCAACGGGGTCGCGTGGGATGCGGTCGAGCTGCCGAGCCAGTTCATGGAGAACTACGCCTGGCGCCCGGAGGTGCTCGGGCGGATCTCCGGGCACTACCTGAGCGGCGCGCCGCTGCCGACCGAGGTGCAGCAGCGGCTGCGCGCCACGCGCAGCTTCCACTCCGGGCTGCAGATGGTCCGGCAGCTGGAGTTCGCGCTGTTCGACTTCCGCCTGCACGCCGAATACGATCCGGCGCGCGGCGCGCGGGTGCTCGATATTCTGGGCGAGGTGCGCCGCCAGGTGTCGGTCGTCCCGGTGCCCGGATGGAACCGCTTTCCGATGAGTTTCGGTCACATCTTCGCCGGCGGGTACGCGGCCGGCTACTACAGCTACAAATGGGCGGAGGTGCTCGCGGCGGATGCGTTTTCCGCGTTCGAGGAGCGCGGGGCCTTCGACCGGGACACGGCCCGGCGCTACCTCGACACCATTCTCTCGCAGGGCGGCAGCCGCGACCCGCTGGCCGCGTTCATCGCCTTCCGCGGGCGCCCGCCCGAGGTGCGCGCCCTGCTGAAACAGCACGGCATTGCCTCGCCCGAACCGGTAACGTGACCGGGGTCGCGCTTCGGCCGGGGGAGCACATGATTCTGAGCAGTGGCTCTCGGTATCCGGGGGGGCTTTGGCCCACAGTCGTTGGAACATCACGCAAGCCGGCGGTTCACCGCGCAGGCCCCCGCATCACCAACATGAGCAGCGCCCGGCGCAGCGATTTCGACGTCACCGACACCGTACAGGTCAGCTCGCCGGCCGCCGTGCTCGCGGCCGTGGAGGCTTTGTTTGCACCCACTTGGCCGGGCACCTCGCTCGAGCCGCTGCGGCGCGCATTCGAGCACTTCGAGCGGCTGTTCGCGGGTGAGGTCCCGGGGTTTCACGGCGTCGATACCGTCTATCACGACCGCCAGCACACGCTCGACATCACCCTCGCCCTGGCGCGGCTGCTGGTGGGCTTCGAGCGCCAGTCCGCGCCCGCCGCGCGCCTCGGCGGCGAGCGCGCGGTCGCCGGCCTGATCACCGGACTGTTCCACGACGTCGGCTATCTGCGGCGGACCGAGGATCACGATTCGGTCAACGGCGCCGAGTTCACCCGCGTGCACGTCTCGCGCGGCGCGCGCTTCCTCGAGGAGTACCTGCCGCGCATCGGACTGGAGTACTGGGTCCCCGTGGCGCGGGAGATCATCCATTTCACCGGCTACGAGCTCACGCCGGCGCAGATCGAGGCGCGCCTCGGCGAGCGGCGCGACGTGATCGTCGGTCACCTGCTCGGCACCGCCGACATGGTCGCGCAGATGGCCGACCGGTGTTATCTGGAGAAGTGCCGCGACCGTCTGTACGTCGAATTCGTGCTCGGTGGCGTCGCGCTGCCGACCTCCGCCAGCGGACAGACCGCAGTGCGCTACGCCTCGGGCCTGGATCTCCTGCGCCAGACCCCGCAGTTCATCGAGGAGGTGCGCACCAAGCGCCTGGACGGGGAGTTCGGTGGGGCGTACCGCTACATCGAGGCCCTCTACGGCGGACGCAACCCCTACATGGAGGCCATCGAGCGCAATCTCGAGTTCCTGCGCCGGGTGCTGCGCAGCGAGAACTGGCGGCTGCTCAGGCGCCGCCCGCCGATCTTCGCGGCCACGGCCGACCCGATGTCCACCATGCGCGGCCTGATGGTGAGCTACCTCAAGCGCGTCTGGTCGAACGCGCGCGGCTAGCGCCCGGCACCCGGCCCCGCAGGCGGGCGGCGGCAAGCGTTGACGCCCGCCCGGGCGGCCTCTATTCTCCGGCCATGACCACCTATGCCTGGGCGCCTGGGCATGGAGAGCGGCTCGAGCCGCCTGGTACCGCTGACTCCAGCCCGCCAAGGCACGCACCGTCGGTCTGCGAATGCGTCGCTGCGGGACCGCCGCCGAAGTGGACATGGCTCCATTGCGGCCGCGGACGGGCGCGTGCGCGGCGGGCGCTGATCCGGATCGACCTCTGCGAATCGAGTAGTGTGCGGTGAGCCGCGCTTTGAATCACATCAGTTCCACCCTCTGGGCCTTCCTCATCACCCTGCTCGCCGCCGTGGCGACAGGCGCCGTGGCGCTGTGGGGCCATTGGCCCGGCATCGTGGCGCTCGGCGCGGCGAGCGCGGTGGCGCTCGCCGGAAGCGTGCTCGTGGCGGTGCGCACCTGGCGCAGCGCGCGCGCGGTGCAGGTGGCGGCCGACGCGCTCGCGCGCAGCGCGCAGCGCATCGGGCAGGGCGATTACGCACGGCCCGTCGAGGCGCGCGGTCACGAGGCTCTCACCGAGCTCGAGCAGGCCATGGAGCGCATGCGCGGGCGGCTGCGCCAGTCGACCATCAACCGGGACTATCTGCGCAGCATCCTCGACAGCATGACCGATGCGGTGTTTCTCACTTCGCCCGACGGGGTGGTGAAAACCGCCAACGCGGCGGCCTGCAAGATGCTCGGCTATGCCGAGGAGGAACTGCTCGGCCGCGGCATCGTCTCGCTCCTCGACCCGAGCGTGCGCGCCGAGTTCGACCTGCTGCAGGCCGCACAGGACACGCGCGAGACCGTGGTGCGCACGCGCGACGGGCAGACCATCCCGGTATCGCTCGCCGGCTCGCGCGTCGAGACCGACGATCCGCAGTTCCAGGGCAACATCTTCGTCGCCCGCAACGTCACCGACCGCAAGCGCGCCGAGCGGCGCATCCGTTATCTTGCCCGCTATGACACGCTCACCAAGGTCGCCAACCGCATGCAGTTCCAGCATCTGCTGCAGCAGACGCTCGCGCGTGGGCTGCGCAGCGGGCGGGCCGTGGCGCTGTTGTACCTCGACATGGATCGGTTCAAGGAAGTCAACGACACCTTCGGACACGACACCGGCGACCGGGTGCTCGAGGTGCTCGCCGAGCGCCTGATCCGCGCCGTGCCGCAGAGCGCCATTCTCGGGCGGCTCGCCGGCGATGAGTTCGCGCTGTGCGTGCACGGGCTGCCGGCCGAGGCGGACAACCGGGTGCCCATCGGACAGCTGGCGCGCGCCATCCTCAACGAGGTGGCGCGCGCCTTCCAGCTCAATCAGCAGGAGGTCTTTCTCACCGCGAGCATCGGCATCGCCTTCTGCCCGCGCGACGCGGAGAACGTGATCGACCTGATCCGCAACGCCGATGCGGCCATGTATCACGCCAAACAGAACGGCGGCAACACCTTCACGTTCTATTCGCCGGAGATGAACGCCGCCGCGGTCGAGCGGCTGATCCTCAAGAGCAAGCTGCGCCGCGCGCTCGAGCGCGACGAGCTGGTGATCCGCTACCAGCCGAAGGTCGAGCTCGCCGGCGGCCGCGTGGTGGGCGCCGAGGCGCTGCTGCGCTGGCGTCTGCCGGGCCACGGCGACATCCCGCCGTCGCGCTTCATCCCGCTCGCCGAGGAGACGAACCTCATCCTGGACATCGGCGAGTGGGTGCTGAACCGGGTGTGCATGGATTACCGCCAGATCACCACCGAGGGCCTCGATCCGGGACGCATCTCGCTCAATCTGTCGCTGCGCCAGCTGCGCCAGGCGAGCTTCATCCTGCGTTACCGCTCGGTCTTCCGCCGCCACGCAGTCTCGCCCACGGCGCTCGAGCTCGAGATCACCGAGACGACGCTGATGGCCGACACGAAGAACACGCTGCGCCTGCTCGAGGAGCTGCACGCGATGGGGCTGCACCTGTCGATCGATGACTTCGGCACGGGCTACTCCTCGCTCTCCGCGCTGCAGCAGTTCCCGATCGGAACGCTCAAGATCGACCAGTCGTTCGTACGCGATGTCGAGCACAACCCCGGCAACGCGACCCTGGTGCGCACGATCATCGACATGGGCCGCAGTCTCGGCATGGCGGTGGTCGCCGAGGGCGTCGAGTCGCCGGGACAGTTGCAGTTCCTGCGCGACAGCGGCTGCGACCAGGCGCAGGGGCGGCTGTTCGGCGAGCCGTGCGCCGCGGAGGAGCTGCTTGCGGTGCTGAAGCGCCAGAGCGCCTCCGGCGCCCCGTTCGCGCACCTGCTGCGCCAGGCGGAGGCGGCCGGCCGCCCAGCCTAGCGCGCCGCCGCAGGCGCGCTCAGCGCTTGGCGTGCAGGTGCGCCTCGAGAAACCACAGCTGCTTGTCGATCTCCCGCGACACTTCGGTGAACAGGTCGGCCGTGTCCGCATCGCCGAGCCGCGCCGCCTCGTCGATGCCGGCGCGCGCCTTACGCCCGAAATCAGCGAGCGCCGTGGCGAGCGCATCGACGTGCGAGAGGCCCTCGACGAGCTCCTCGGGGTACGCTTTGAGGCTGGTGGCGCGCGCCACGGCGGCGACGGTCCCGGCCGCAGTGCCGCCGAGAGCGGTCACCCGCTCGGCGATGGTGTCGACGTGTTCCTCGATCGCCTCGGCGATCTTGTCGAACAGCTCGTGTAGCGCGATGAAGTGCGGCCCCTTGACGTTCCAGTGCGCATGCTTGGTCTGCATGCCCAGATCGATGGCGTCGGCGAGGCGCGCATTGAGCAGGCGGATCACCTGCGCACGGGTGTCGGCGGAAAGATCATTGCGTGTCTCGAACATGGCGTTCTCCTTTGTCTTTGACCGTCGCCGTCCGGCGGGCCGGGCCACGGGCGAATACTGTGATGCTTGGCCGCGCCGCGCCCGGCGGCGCACGCTGCTGTTGTAGCACCGCGTGCGCGCTCAGCACCAATCGCTTGTGCGGATCGGGATGATAAAGCGCCTCTATCGGCGCTAGAATTGCGGGTTTCCCCCGTACGGAACACACGCACCATGAAACCCGCATTGAACGTCGCGATCACCGGCGCCGCCGGCCAGATCGGCTATGCCCTCGCCTTCCGCGTCGCCTCCGGAGCGCTGCTCGGGCCGGATCAGCCGGTCAATCTTCATCTGCTCGAGGTCACCCCGGCGCTGCAGGCGCTGAACGGCGTGGTCATGGAACTCGCCGACTGCGCCTTCCCGGGTCTGAACCGCATCGTCGCGACGGACGACGCCAAGGTGGCGTTCCGCGACTGTCATGTGGCGCTGCTGGTCGGCGCGCGGCCGCGTGGGCCGGGCATGGAGCGAAAGGATCTGCTGCTCGCCAACGCGCAGATCTTCTCCGCGCAGGGCAAGGCCCTCAACGAAGCCGCCGACCGCAACGTCAAGGTGCTGGTGGTGGGCAATCCGGCAAACACCAACGCGCTGATTGCGCGTGCCAGCGCGAAGGATCTCAACCCGCGCAATTTCACTGCGATGACCCGCCTCGACCACAACCGCGCGCTGTCGCAGCTGGCCGAGAAGACGGGCACGCACGTGACCGATATCCGCCGCATGATCGTTTGGGGCAATCACTCCGCGACGCAGTATCCGGATATCACGCACGCGCTGGTCAGCGGCAAGCCCGCCCCCTCGCTGGTCGACGCCGCGTGGGTGGAGCAGACCTTCATCCCGGTGGTCCAGCAGCGTGGCGCGGCCATCATCAAGGCGCGGGGCGCCTCCTCCGCCGCCTCCGCCGCCTCCGCCGCCATCGATCACGTTCACACCTGGATGCACGGCACGCCGGCGGGCGACTGGGTGAGCATGT
>JAKCEJ010000147.1 GCA_021838065.1 Pseudomonadota bacterium | reverse complement strand
ATCAGTCCAGCCGGCACGATCGGCGATGCGCCGCCGTTGGAACCTTTCATCATCCCCGGCGGCGCGGGCGGCAAATGCCTCAACTCCGATCAACGGCGGCATGTCTGGATTGGGAGAACGCGCGGCCACGAGTCGACGCATGGTTGCAGTGTGCGCGAGCACCTACATACTCGCGGCGACCGGGCTGCTCGACGGGCGCTGCGTCACGACACACTGGCGCTTTGCGGCGGATCTGGCTCGCCGGCAGCCGGCATTGCGCATCGAGCCGGAGAAATTGTTCCTGCGCGAGGGACGCCTCGCCACTTCCGGGGGACTGAGCGCCGGCATGGACCTCGCTCTGGCGCTGCACGTCGTTGCGCAGCGCTTCGGAGCGAAGGTCGCCCCGCAGACGACGACTTTCATGGCATACCAAGGCACGGGATGGAAGACCCATAAAGGCGTCTCTCCGCTGACCGAGCCGTTGCGCTACGAGGCGCGCCGGCACGCTGGCTCCCGGGCGGGCTGTCGCCTTTCGCATCCGCGTGCGCCGGGCGAGCCCCCCATCCGCGACGCTCGAAATTCCGCGATGGCACCTCCGTGCTCTACCGGCATCTCTCGACTTGCATCGCGACAGGGTCGATTTCAACTTCCCCGCAGGCGATCATCCGATCCACTTCGCCGGACAGGTCACCTCGCCGGGAACCATCAGCGGCACTCGGATCCGTCGAGGACGGCCATATCCGCCCGTCTTGCACAAGGTGAAGACGAGCTGACAGCGCCCGCGGCGTCGCCAAATGCGTGCCTGTTCAAAGCGAACGATTAGACTCCGGCGAACGCGGTCATCGATCGGCGCTGGAACCGTCAGTGTCTCGTTGCATCCAGGCTGATCGCGCGTTGTGCGGCCTGCACCGTGGCGGGCGCGAGGGTGAGCGGGCTCTGCACGGCGTCCTCCAGGCGGCCAAGGGCCTGCTGCCCGCGCAGCAGCGCGTCGAGCCGGTTCTGTGCGCCAGCCTCATAGGCAGCGCGGGCGTTCGTCAGGTCGATCGGCTGCAGCTCCCCGGCCGCGACCCGCGCGTTGACAGAGTCGAGCTGGCGCTTGAGACCGCGGAGTAGGGAATCGGCCGTCGTGAGCTGCGCGCGCGCGGAATCGTACGCGGCGAGAGAGCCATCGATCTGCGTGACAGCGGCCGTCTGCACCGTCAGGAAGTGAGCGGCAGCAAGTGCGCGTCGTGCGCTGGCCTCGGCAATGGGGCCCTGATTGTGATTGAGAATGGGCAGCGGCAAGGAAAGTCCGAGAACCCACTGCCTGTCGCCCGAGAGCTGCGCGTTCCAGGTAAAGCCGGGTCCGAGGTGTATATCGGGCCATTGACGCCTACTCTGCAGCTGCAGGGCTGATTGGCTTGCCGCATAACGCTCGAGCGCCGCGCGGACATCGGCGCGCTCGAGCAGTGCCCGCTGCCTCACCTGCGCCCGAGTGAGCGCCAGGGGGAAGGACTTCAGGTCGTTGAACGAGAATCTGACGCCCACGAGCGCATGCAGCGGTACACCGAGGGCGCCGGCCAGGGCGATGCGCGATTGCCGCAAACGTCCTGCCGCGGCCTGCCTTGCCAGCGTCGCACGATCCAACGCGATTCGAGCCTGAGTCACCTCATAACTCGAGACGTTGCCCGCCCTGAACTGGCCCTCGAGGAGATGGACGACTCGTTGCCGGGTCGACTCTTCGCGTGCAAGAAGCGACTCGAATCGGCGTGCCGCATAAAGCCCGAGGAGCGCCGCTCGCACGCGACTGCGGATTCGCCAGACCGTACCGACCAGGTCCCAGCGAGCCGCCGCGGCCAGATGTCGAGCCTCTGCGAGGCGGTAGCCGCGCCTTCCGGCGGTCTCGATGGGCCAGTCGAAGGATAAGGGTACGATCCACGGGCTTAGCGCCCCGGGAACAACAGCGTCGTGGCCGGGCCTGATTGCGAACGATGGGTTCGGCCGCTCACCGGCGGTGATCCGGGCGGCTTGTGCCGCAAGCAGCCGCTCGCGCGCCTCGGCGAGCGCCGGCTGGTAATAGAACGCCGTGAGCGTCAGCGCCTTCAGATTCCACGCTGCGCCTCGCGCCGGTGCCGCGACGTGATTGGCCGCCAGGAAGGCGCCTAGCCCCGGCGTCCCGAGCGAGCGCGATTCGAAGCCGGCGATGCTGCTCGCCGCGGACAGGGGCTTCGGCTGAAAGTGGGCGCAGGCGGCGAGCGGGCCGGCGCAGAGCAGCAGCAGCAGCACGCGGGCCGAGTGTGCCGATTGCAGGACAGGTTCGATGGCCGACCTCAACCGGTCGGCCGTGCTCGCGCGGATGACCATCCTGGAACTATACTCTCGGGCCAACGAGAAGTGGACCACGGGACTCAACCACGTGGCAACTCGGGGGGAGTGGGCGTACGTTGCCTTCGTGTTTGGCGTGTTTCCCCGCTGCTCCGGGGGCTGGCGCGTCAATCGATCGGTGCCGGTGGCCCTGGTTTCAACTCTAATGCCCATCTGCATTGAACGGCGCCGATGGCAACGAACACTCCAGCGCGATCAGCCTTACCTCCGGCGGGCCCCTCAATAGGGGTTGGCACACCGCATGGGCAGCCGCCGATGATCCGGCACGGGATTGCATCAATGATGCCGCTGAGGCGCCTGCTGCTGCCGCTCTGCGCGATGCTGTTGCTGTCCGCCCCGATGGCCGCCGCCAACAGCCGGATGGCGGCAGCGGCCCACACGAACAACCGGCTGCCGACGCTCAGCGCCGTGCAGCAGCGCGCGGTCGGGATCCTCATCGCCGCGGCGCCAGCCGCACAGGTTCCCCAGCACATCGATGCCTACGGCCAAGTCCTCGATCCGTCGCAGCTCGTGGCAGATGCCGGTCGGCTCGACTCCTCCCGGGCCGTCGCCCGGGCGGCCGCAGCGGAGACGGCGCGGCTGAAGGGGCTCTTTCGCGGTGCGAACGCGTCCTTGAAGGCGCTGCAACTGGCCGAGGCGGCGCAGACGCAAGCGCGGGTGCGCGCGCGGGAAGCCCGGACTGAGTTCCTGCTGCGTTGGGGACCGCTGGCGCAGCTCAGCCAAGCGCAGCGCGCGAGGCTGCTCGAACAGCTTGCCGGCGGCCATCAGCTGCTGCTGCGCGCCAATCTGCTGGGCCGCCACAGCCTGGGCACGGTGCCCAAGCGGGCGCTCGTCGATGTCGATGGTGCCGAGGTGCCGGCGCGCGTGCTCGGACCGCTACCCCAGGCAGCGCAGATGCAGAGCGTTGGCCTGCTGCTGCTGATTGCGCATCCGCCGACCGGCCTTGGCCCGGGTGCACAGCTGCCAGTGCTGCTCGAAGGCCGCAGCCGCCACGGCCGCGTGGTGCCGGGCGGAGCGCTGCTCTATGGGCATCAGGGCGCCTATGTCTACCGCGTGCTGCCGCGCAAAACGCGGGACGGCAACACGCAGTTCGCGCCGCTGCGGGTGACCCCGCTGCAGGCAGTCGGCAGCGCCTGGCTGGTGAGCGGGCTGCACGCCGATGACCGCATCGTCGTTCAGGGCGCCGGCGTGCTGTGGTCGCTGCAGGGGCTGCGCATCATCTCTGGCGGCGACGACTGATGCTCAGCGCGATCGTCCGCGCCTCGCTGGCGCATCCGCGCATCGTCACCGCCTTGTCGATACTCGTCGCGGTCGCGAGTATCGGGGCGCTGTTCCATGCGCGCTTCGACGTGTTCCCGAACTTCGCGCCGCCGCACGTAACAGTGCAGACCGAGGCGCCGGGACTCGATGCCCAGCAGGTCGAGGCGCTGGTGACACGGCCGCTGGAAGGGCTTCTGGCGGGCACCGAGGGCGTCAAGACAGTGCGCTCGAAGTCAATCCAGGGCCTGTCGGCGATCTATGTGCTGTTCACGCGCCGCGGCAATCCGTATCGGCAGCGCGAGGTGGTCACCGAGAGGCTGGCGGGAGCCCCCGGCATTTTGCCTGCGGGCGTCGGTCCGCCGCTGCTCTCGCCGCTGTCATCCTCGATGCAGTATCTCGAGCACTTCGGTTTCACCAGCGATCGGCTGACGCCGGTGCAGCTGCGCAGTGTGGTGCGCTGGGTGGTCGAACCCCAGATCCTCTCGGTTCCCGGCGTGTCGCAAGTGATGCTGTACGGCGGCGCCGAACGCGAGCGCCAGGTGATCGTCGATCCGCAGAAGCTGATCGCCGACGGATTGTCACTGGATGACGTGTTCCGCGCCACGCGACGTGCCACCGAGCTGATCGGCGGCGGATATATTCAGACGCCGTCGCAGCGCATCGTGTTGCGCGCGCAGGCACCCGGCGAGACGCCGCAGGATCTGGCACAGGCGGTAGTTGCGACGCGCCACGGCCTGCCGGTCCGGCTCGGTGACGTCGCTACCGTGCGCGATGGCGCGGCGCCGCGCTTCGGCGACGGTGTCATCGGCGGCCAGCCCGGTATTCTGGTCGAGACATCGACGCAGTACGGCGCCAACACGCTGACGGTCACCCGCGCGCTTGAACACCGGCTCAACGCGCTTGCGCCGGCGCTGAAAAAGGAAGGGGTGATCTACCACCCGGCGCTGCTGCGGCCGGCGACCTTTGTTCAGACTGCGCTCAGCAAACTGCGCGCGTCACTGCTGATCGGCGCGGTGCTGGTGGTGATCCTGCTGCTGGCGACTTTGCGTGACTGGCGCGGCGCCCTCATCTCGTTTTCGTCGATACCGCTGTCGCTGCTGGGGGCCGTGTGGATCCTGGAGATGTTCGGGCTGTCGCTGAACACGATGACCATCGGCGGCCTGGTGGTCGCGCTCGGGGTGGTTGTCGACGATGCGGTGATCGATGTCGAGAACATCACCCGCAGACGTCGCAACGCCGGTGCTGCCGGGGCGGAACTCGATGCCCGCCAGCTGTTCGTCGGCGCCTCGCTGGAGGTGCGGACGCCGGTGTTCTATGCCACCGCCGCGGTGGCAGTGGCGTTCCTGCCGATCGTCATGCTGACGGGTATCCAGGGATCGTTCTTCCGGCCGCTCTCGATCGCTTTCCTGCTCGCCGTGGGCCTCTCGCTGCTGGTGGCGATGAGCGCCACGCCGGCGCTGTGCGCGCTGCTGATGCGCAGGCACAAGCCGCCGGCCGAGGCGCGGCTTCTTCTAGAGTGCAAGCGCGTCCAGCGGCGCACGATCGAGCGGCTGTACCGCCACCCGGGTGCGGTGCTGGCGGTGCTGCTCGGTACCGGGATCGCTGGCGCGGCGCTGCTGCCGCTGTTCGGCCAGCGGCTGCTGCCGAATTTCCGCGAAAACTACCTGATCGCCCACGCCAGCCTGCGCCCGGGCATCTCGCTGCGCGAGACCACCCGTGTCGGCGTGCGCATCTCGAAGCGGCTGCTGGCGATCCCCGGCGTCAAGACCGTCGCGGAGCAGATTGGCCGCGCCGTGAATGGCCAGGATCGGGACGCGCCGAACAAGAGCGAGTTCGACATCCAGATCGACCCGGCCAAGGGCTACACCCCGAGCCAGATCGAGGCGGCGATCCGCAAGGTGTTTGCGGATTTCCCGAACCAGCTCACGGAGGTCTATTCGGTGCTTGCCGAGCGTATCGGCGAGACGTTGTCCGGCGAGACCGCGCCGTTCGTCGTCAGTGTGTTCGGCAACAACCTGGATACCGATGACAACGTGGCTCGCCGCATCGCGGCGGTGCTGAACAGGCTGCCGCATGCCGGCGAGGTGCGGCTGCAGGTCCCGCCGCGCGAACCCGAGCTGCACGTGCAGCTGCGGCCCGAGCGGCTGGCGCTGTACGGACTGCAGCCGAGCGACGTGCTGCGGGCGGTCAACGCGGCTTACCAGGGCGCGATCGTCGGGCAGCTCGCGCACTCCGACCGCACCATTGCGGTGGCGGTGCGCATCGCCGGGGCAGGCTCCTCGCCGCAGCAGATCGGCGCCTTGCCGCTACGCAGCGCCGACGGCGCGGTGGTGCCGCTCTCGGCCGTCGCGAGGCTCAAATTGGAGTCCGGCCGCAGCGAGATCGACCACGAGGATGGGCTGCGTCGCCAGGTGGTGACCGCGAATCCGACCACATCGGATCAGACCGGCTTCGCCGCAGCCGCGCGGCGGGCGATTGCCGCGCAGGTCAAACTGCCGCCCGGTGTGTATCTGCGCTACGGCGGTGTCGCTGAGGCGCAGGTCGCGGCTGCGCATCAGCTCTACCTGCACACCGCCGCGGCGCTTGCGTTGATCGTGCTGCTGATGGCCCTGGCATTCGGCCGGGCTCGTCACGTGGTGCTGGTGCTCCTGGTGCTGCCAAGCACGTTGATCGGTGGCGTGGCGGCCGCGGCGATGACCGGCGCCACCTTGACCCTCGGAGCGATGGTCGGCTTCGTCGCACTGTTTGGCATGGCGGCGCGCAATACCATTCTGCTGGTATCGCACTACGACCACCTGGTGAGCGCCGAAGGCCAGACTTGGGGGCTGGAAACCGCGCTTCGCGGCTCCGAGGAGCGGCTGACACCGGTGCTGCTGACCGCGCTGCTGACCGCGCTCGCGCTGCTGCCGGTGGCCGTCCAGCTGCACCAGCCCGGCCACGAGATCGAAGGGCCGATGGCGGTCGTGATCCTCGGCGGCCTGGTCTCCTCGACGATCGTCAGCCTGCTCCTGGTGCCGCCTCTGGCCGCGCGTTGGCTGAAGCCCGAAACCGGCCGCTCGTGACCGATCGCGACGTTCGATCTTCGCGCGCGCGATGGGGTCTATGCCACCTCAGAGGTGCGGTCAGGCAACGGGCGCCGGATCGGGCGCCGAAATCAACGTGCTCTGCACGGCGGGTCCGGCTGTCAATCGCCTGAGCCACGGCACGAGAAGGGTGGCGACGATCGCGCAGGCCAGTGCGCCGGTTCCCAGCCATGCGAAAAGACGCGTGTAGATCGGCAGAGTCTGGACCGGCGATGTCATGCCGGTCGGGATGCTCGCGAGACTGGCGAGCGCGCCGCCGCCATAAAGGCTCACGCCCATGCCGAGAAACCAGCCGCCCATGATGATGCCGCGCGAGCGCCGCGGCACCAGCTGAGACACCATCGAGAAGCTCAGCGCGCTGATCAGCAGTTCACCGAGGGACTGCGCGCCGTAGCCGGCGACCAGCCACCAGGGTGAGGTCACGCCGCCGCGGGCCGTGAAGCCGCTCGCGGCGTACAGGAAAAACGCGGCCGCGAGAAGATACAGGCCCACAGTGAATTTGCTCGCGATGGAAAAGTCGCCCCGCCGGGTCCTCGCCATGCGGCCGTACAGCCACGCGAGCGGC
>JAKCEJ010000146.1 GCA_021838065.1 Pseudomonadota bacterium | reverse complement strand
TCCAGAGCCAGGACGCCCATTCAACCCTGCGCCCCGCCGTAATTCTCGGAATAGGGCGATACGCCGCCTCGTAACCGATGCCGTACCCGGGTTATTCGCGCCGCCTGGTGTCAGCGCGGCACGCTGGGGTCTGGTATCGTGATGGCGAGCAGCGGGAGACCTGATATGTATATCGATGTCGACGGTGCGCGGCTGTTCTTCGACACGGTGGGCGCGCAACTGGCGATTGCGGGCGATCATATGGATACCCGCGAGACGCTCATCGTCATGCACGGCGGACCCGGCTTCGATCACACGACCCTGCGGCCGTATTTCGACCGCTTCTCCGACCATTACCAGGTCGTTTACCTGGATCACCGAGGCAATGGACGTTCCTCCGGCGGGAGCGAGTCCTGGACCCTCGCGCAATGGGGCAAGGACGTGAAGGAGTTCTGCGACCGGTTGGGCATCAGCAAGCCGGTGGTCTACGGGAATTCCTTCGGCGGCATGGTGGCCATGTCGTACGCCGCGCAGTTTCCGGAGCATCCGTCCAGGCTGATCCTCTCCTCGACCGCGGCGCGGCTGCACATCTCGACCACCGTGGCGCTGATGTGGGAGCGCGGGGGTGAGAGGGCGCGCGAAGTGGCGGAGAGATTCTGGACGACGCCGGATGAGCAGGCCATGCAGGAGTACATGGACGTCTGCCTGCCTCTTTACAACCCAAGCCCGAATCCAGAGGAGGCCCAGGCGCGCAAGCGGGCGATCATCAGGCCGCAGGTCACGCGGCAATTCATCCTGGGCGAGATGCGCACCATGGATGCTCGGGCGGGCCTTGCCAGGATTGCGTGTCCCACACTGATCCTCGCCGGGGGTTATGACCCGATCACCCCTGAGGTCTGCAGCCAGGAAATCCACGCGGCGCTCGCCCCCGGGATCGGTGAGCTACATGTGTTTCCCGATGCCGGTCATGGCGTTCATCGCGATGATCCGGCGGGGGCCGAGCGCGTGCTGCGCAAGTTCCTGTCGCGATCGCCCGAATGATCGCCGCGCGGCTGCTGATGCCGAGCCCTGGTGGCGAAGCGCCGCTGGCATGGAGCAGCCACTGACTGCCGGTTCCGACGGGGGCTGGCTCTCCGGCGCGATGCCCTGGCCGATGGACTGACGATTGCCCCGCTAGTCGCGCACGACGACCTCGGTGCGCACGGAGTTCGCGATGAAGCAACTCGCGTGCGCCTCATGGTGCATGTGTGCGAGCGCTGCGGCATCGGGACGCTTCGACCCCGAGAACACGACACGCGGCCGCAGCTCGACGCGGCTGATCCATTCGTGCCCGGCGGCGTTGCGCGTCATGTGGCCGGCCGCCTCGTCGCGGTACGAGTCCACGCAATAGCCGGCCGCAGCGGCAATGCTGAGAAATCCAAGCATGTGGCAGCTTGAGAGGGCGGCGACAAACGCTTCTTCCGGGTCCACGTTGGCCGCGACTGAGAACGGCTCCCGCACGACATGGGGGGAGCTTGAGGCCTCGACGAGCGCTCCGCCATCGAACTTCCATACGTGAGCGCGCGAGTACTTGCGGTCGAGGAACGGCTGCGAGCCGCGGCTCCATTCTACTGTGGCCGTATGTGTCGACATGTCTCTCTCCCCGGGATCGGTCAGGAAGACATTGTAATGCGGTGTCCCGGGCCGGCGCCCGCGGCTCGCGCATCTACAGTTCGTTGCGCAGCAAATCTCCCGCCCGCATGATCAGCCGCAGGTGCCGTCCGTTGGCGGCGAGCAGCTCGATGTCGGTGAGCGGATCGCCCTCGACGACCAGCAGATCCGCGTGCGCGCCGGGTTTGATGCAGCCCAACCGTCCCTGCTCCTGCAGTATCGCGGCGTTGACCGAGGTCGCCTGCCGCAGGATCTCTACCGGGGTGAACACTTCCCGGCGTATCGTGAACTCGCGGCACTGCTGCACGTGCGTCTGACCGAGCAGATCCGTGCCGAATCCCATGCTCACGCCCGCTCGGCGCATCGATTCCATGCCGCCGAGCGCGCGCTCGTAGGCGACCTGGGCCTTCTCCAGGCTCTGCGGCGGAAAGCCGAGCTGCTTGCCGCTCTCGATGAGCGCGAAGATGATGGCCATGGTGGGCACGACGAATGCGCCCTTGCTCGCGACGAAGGCAGCGGTCGCCTCGTCGATCAGTGTGCCGTGCTCGATGCAGCGCACGCCGTATTCGGCGCAGCGGCGAACGGCGCTCGCCGGATGGCAGTGAGCGGTCGTGTACGTGCGCCGCTCCGTCGTTTCGTTAACGATCGCGCGGATCTCGTCCTCCCGGTACTGGTTCATCCAGATCGGGTCGGTTGGCGAGGCAACCCCGCCCGAGCCCATGATCTTGATGCAGTGCGCGCCGCGGCGCAGTTGCTCGCGCGCGGCCTTGATGCACTCATCGACGCCATCGACGATGACGCACAGCGAGTTGCTGGCGGCGCACTGGCAGTATTCGTGGTGCGCTTCGGCCATCGTGCGCAGATCCCCGTGACCGCCGGTCATGGAGAGCATCTTGCCCGCGTAGTAGAAGCGCGGAGCGCGGATCAGGCCGTCCTGGATGGCGCGCCAGAGACTGTAATCGCCGCCGCCGACGTCCCTGACGGTCGTAAACCCGCAGTCCAGCGCGAAGCCGAGCATCCGCGCGGCATAGGCGGCCCGGTAGGCGTCGCCGGCGAGCTCGATCTTCTGCACGTTGACGTCACAACCGTAGGCGTGGACGTGGGCATCGATGAGCCCAGGCATCAGCGTGCGCCCCCCGACATCGATGACGTGTGCGTTGAGCGCTTTGATCGGCCGGGAGGAGACCTCCCGGATCTGCCCCTGCTCGATGAGCACCTGCATGCCGTCCGGACAGTCGGCGCTGTCGCCGTCGAAGATTCTGGCGTTCGTGAGCAGGATCGGGCTCATAGTGCTTCCTCAGCTGTGCACAAGTGGCAAGAGCGCTGTCGTTTCGCTGTCAGCCTGTCCGGTCCTTGTGCGCAGCTTCTGGCCGTAGCGGTTCTCCGGCCGACAGCCAGCCGTGCGCGCCGGAGCGCTCAACTCTGGGCGTTGACAGGTGCTGTGTGCGCGCGCACCGGTGCCGCCTTGCGGTAGTAATCGGGATAATCCGCGCTCAGCCCCTTGAACCGGCGGTGAATCCACAGGTACTGGTCAGGAACGGCGCGCACGTGCTTCTCGATCAGCTGATGAAACCGCGCGGCATCCTCGCAGGGGGAGTCGCTCGGGAAGTTCTCCATCGGCGGCAGGATGACCAGCCGGTACCCGCCGGTGCCGGGCAGCCGCTCGACGAAATAGGGCAGGACGGCAGCGCCGGTCAGGCGCGCGATCCGGGACGTGGCGGTGTTGGTCGCGGCGGGGATGCCGAACAGCGGCACCATCTCGGCGCCCTTCTTCCGATAGCTCTGATCGGGCGCGAACCAGACGCACTCGTTGTTCTTCAACGCCGCGACCATCGAGCGGATGTCATCGCGGCGTATGGCCCGCCCGCCGTTGCGGCAGCGGCACTGGCTCTGCATGTAGGCGAGCGCCTCGTTCTTGGTCGGGCGGTACAGAACGTTGATCGGGAATATCGCCGAGAGAATCCGCCCGCCGATCTCGAGCGGCGTGAAGTGCGCCGTCAGCAATATGACGCCGCGCCCGCGCCTGAGCGCCTCGCGCACGTGCTCGAGGCCCTCGACCTGCGCCATCTCCCGCAGCCGCGCCGCCGGGCTCCACCAGGCGAGCGCGATCTCCATCAGCGCGATGCCCAGGCTCGCGAAGTGCCGATCAAGCAGACGCTCGCGCTCCGCGCGCTGAAGCTCCGGAAGACACAGGTCGATGTTGCGGCGGGCAATGCGCACGAAGTGCAGGGGCAGGCGGCGCAATACCGCACCGAGCGCACGGCCGATCGCAAGCTGCACCGGGAACGGCAGCAGCGCGAGCAGGCGCAGCGTCCCGAGAGCTATCCACGTCGGCCAGTAGCGGGGCGCGAGCAATCGTGTCCGGCTGGGGCAGATTACGCCGGCGTGCGGCTCGGCGGTCACAGGCATATGCCATCACCCGGCGGAGCGCATGGGGTGCGTCCGCAGTTGTATTTATCCCGCGGTCCGCGGCTGTCGCCGGAGCCCGCGCCACTGCATCGCGTGCCGCGGTCGCTGCATCCGGCATGGGCCGCGCGGGTCTGCTGCAGCACGTACTGTCACCCCAAAACACATCCGGCACCGTTGCAGATGCCGCTGTCGACGTCGTGCTTTTCGGCATGCCCTCTGGAGCACCCCCGCCCCGAGCAGGCATGCCAAACCCGTTGCGCATCGCTTGTCGATGCAAGCGGGTACTGTAGCAGATCGCGCCGCGGTATTGCGCCCCTGTGACTCGGTCATGGCGGGCGGCGCGCCCCCGGCGCGGTGCGCTGCTTCAGGCCGGCGCAGCCGTGCGCGGGATGCATGCCAGGGCTCAAAAGCGTATACAGGGCGGCATTTCCTTCAAGTGGACCGCCGCGGCAGCTTATGAAAGACACCGGAAAATCCATGGGAATCGGCACACGCCTCGCCCAGCTCGGCAGGACCTCCGAGGCGCACTTCGGCTTCATCAACACGCCCGTCTACCGCGGCTCGACGGTTCTGTTCAAGACTCTGGATGATCTGCAGAACCAGCGGGCACGCTATACCTATGGCACGGCCGGAACCCCGACCGTGGAAAGTCTGGAGAGCGCATGGACGGCGCTCACCGGAGCGGCCGGCACCGCGCTCGCCCCATCGGGACTGGGGGCGGTCGCGCTGGCGCTGCTCACTGCGCTGCGGAGCGGCGATCACCTGCTCGTGCCGGACAGCGTGTACCTGCCGACCCGGCTGCTGTGCGCCAACCTGCTCGAGCGGTTCGGGAT
Organism: Pseudomonadota bacterium; assembly: GCA_021838065.1. Taxonomy (GTDB): domain Bacteria; phylum Pseudomonadota; class Gammaproteobacteria; order Steroidobacterales; family Steroidobacteraceae; genus 13-2-20CM-66-19. Next base: position 2,389 of record JAKCEJ010000146.1, on the reverse strand, counting down.
CGAAACGACCTACTACGACCCACTGCTCGGCGCCGGGCTCGAGGCGCTGATCCGGCCCAATACCTCGACGGTCTTTCTCGAGTCTCCCGGCTCGCAGAGCTTCGAGGTGCAGGATGTGCCGAGCATCACCGCGCTCGCGCGCCGGCGCGGCCTCACGACGATCATCGACAACACCTGGGCCACGCCGCTTTACTTCCCCGCCCATCAGCACGGGTGCGATCTTGCGGTGGAGGCGGGCACGAAGTACCTCGGCGGACACGCTGACATCCTCCTGGGGCTGGTGAGCGCCGGCGAGCGGCTGTGGCCGGCGCTGCAGCGGACCTATCAGAGCCTCGCCATGGTGCCCGGGGCGGAGGACTGCTACCTGGCGCTGCGCGGCATGCGCACGCTGCATATCCGGCTGAAGGAGGCCGAGACCCGAGGTCTGCAGATGGCCGGCTGGCTGCGCGCGCAGCCGCAGGTCATGACCGTGCTTCACCCCGCGTTTCCAACCTGTCCGGGTCATGAGTTCTGGGCCCGCGACTTCAAGGGTTCCACGGGCGTCTTTTCCATCATCCTGCGCCCGGGCTTCACCCGGGAGGACCTCGCCCGCATGCTCGATCACATGCGGATATTCGCCATGGGCTACTCGTGGGGCGGTTTCGAGAGTCTCATCATTCCCTTTGACTGCAGCGCCTACCGGACAGCGACGGTGTGGAATCCCGGCGGGCTCGCCCTGCGAGTGCAGATCGGCCTGGAGGACCTCGAGGATCTGCAGGCCGATCTGCGTGCCGGACTTGACCGGCTCGTGAGCGGCGGCTGATAGCGCAGCGGTGGCGCCGGCTGTGGGCGGCTGCGTCCTCAGAGTCGGCGCGGCGCGCCGCCTGGGCCCGGATCGGATTGATCGGCCAGCGCCGCCGGGCCGGACGGCGGGCGCAGCCGGCCGCCCGTGATCTCGCCTCGGTCGTTACGCAAGAGCTCCACGTGGCCCTGTTCCTCCCAGGCCTTGAGGAAGGTCGTCAGCGTTCTGTTATAACGCTCCAGCTGCTCGCGCTGCTTGCGCAGATCGCGCACCGCGAGGCGTGCGTACACATGGGTGAGGAGCCAGGCGATCAGGGCGCCGAGCACGGTGCCGGCCAGCGTGGACACGAGAACGGACAGTACAAGCGGGTTCATACGACGTCTTCCGCAGTGCGGTCACAGGCCGCCTGCACATCATCGGCCCGTTCTTGAGCGCAGTCCACCGCCCGTGAGGGCAAGGCGGACCTGACGTCCCGCTCAGCGTCGTTTGGGCGCCGGGACCCCGGTGCGCGGGTCCTGGAACGGGAGCAGGAGTTTCGCAAGGAGCGTGTCGTGGTGCCCGGCGGGCAGCGCGCCCCGCGGCAGCGACAGGCGCGCGGTGGCCTTGTCGATCCGGCCGTTGCCGTAGAGTACGGCGATCGCGCCGGCGAGACGACCAAAACGCAGCGAGCGCCCGAGCGGGGTTGCAGGGTCGCGCTGCTCGGCGAGGGCGGCGAGCGCCGGTTCAGACAGCTGCCAGTCCGCGCCGATACGCTGCGCCAGAGCGCTCGCATGCGCGTCCATGATCGCCGCGATCAGGGCGGCGCACGAGGCGCCACGCTGGCTCACGGCCGCGCAATGCTCACGCGCGGCGCGAAACAGCACGATCTCGGCCAACCCGCTGATCAGACTGAGCAGCTCGGCGGCGAACGGCTCGGTGCGCTCGGCGACTGCCGCGTGCACGACCGCCGCCTGCGCTGAGCGCAGCGCATGCTCCCAGACCAGCTGCGCGAAGCGTGGAAACTCGGTGGCGGCGGCGCTTGTGAAGATGGGCTGCATCAGCGCCGTGGCGATCACCGAGCGCAAACCGTCGCTGCCGAGAATCGCCACCGCCCGCTCGATCGACTCGACCGGCTGCGGGCTGATGCGATAGAACGAGCTGTTCGCCATGCGCAGCAGACTGTCGACCAGCGCCGGATCGCGCGCGATGATCGCCACGAGCTGGCGCCGTGCGACGGCTTCGTCGTTGATGGCGTGCATCAGCTGCGGCAGCAGGTTGGGGCGGCGCGGGAAGTGTCGCCGCTCGCTCGCCGGATCGCCGATCGCCGCGAGGACCGCAGCGACCTGCCGGTCGCGCTCGGCCCGCGCCGCGATCGGCGCGGTGAGTCCGAGCTGCAGCGAGCGCAGCTGTCCGAGGACCTGCGCGGCCTCGAGCGGCTGTGCGGCGGTCTCGGGCTGGGCCTCCTGTGACGGCTGCGGCGCCGGCTGCGCCGCGGCGGCCGGGTCGGAGGATTCGCCGGGCGCCGGTGCGGTGCCGGCCGGGGCACGACCGGCGATCGGCGCGCCCCAACCGAACGCCCGGCGCAGTGCCGGTCGCATGGCGACGGCGGCGGCGGCGAGCAGCAGCGGT
>JAKCEJ010000145.1 GCA_021838065.1 Pseudomonadota bacterium | reverse complement strand
CAGTGTGAGCGGCTGAGTGAAATCCGCCCACACCGGCAGCATCTGCGTGCCCGGAAACTGCGCGCTCAGGCGCTCGGCGCTCGCGCCGAGCGCGCTGCGCGAGATCTCAACCGGCACATAAGCGACGACATCGGCGAGACGCTCAAGCAGCAGCGGCGTTTTCGTCGCGCTGCCGCTGCCGTACTCGACCAGCAGCGTGCGTGGTCCGAGGGCGGCGGCGATTGCCTCGGCGTGCGCGTGCATCAGCGCCAGCTCGGCCCGCGTCAGGTAGTACTCCGGAAGCTCGCAGATGCGCTCGAACAGCGCCGAGCCGCGCGCGTCGTACAGGTATTTCGAGGGCAGCCGCTTGGGCCGGTGCGCAAGTCCGGCCAGCACCTCGCCGCGGATGCCCGCGGCGCTCGGATGCAGATCGTGCAGGAAGATCTCACTCGGTACGGTGCTCATGGCAGATCCTTCGCCAGGCGAATGCCGCTGAACTGCCAGCGATCGCGTGGATAGAAAAAATTCCGGTAGCTGGCGCGCACGTGGCCGCGCGGGGTCGCGCACGAGCCTCCACGCAGCACCCACTGGCCGCACATGAACTTGCCGTTGTACTCCCCGAGCGCGCCGGGTAGCGGCCGGAAGCCCGGATAGCCGACGTAGGGGCTCGCGGTCCACTCCCACACATCGCCGAACATCTGGCGCGGGCCATCCTGCTCTGGGGCGGCATCCGAGAGGGGCTCGAGCACACCGTCGTCCGCGAAATGGCCGCGCTCGGGATCCAGCGCTGCGGCGAGCGTCTCCCACTCGGCCTCGAGCGGCAGCCGCGCGCCCGCCCATCGGGCGAACGCGTCGGCCTCGAAGAAGCTCACATGACACACGGGAGCGTGCGGGTCGAGCGCGCGCGGACCGCCGAGCGTGAACGCGTGCGCCAGGTCCTCCCCCCAGTACAAGGGGCGTGACCAGCCCTCGCGCTGCACGGTGGCCCAGCCCTCGGACATCCACAGCAGCGGCTCGCGGTAACCGCCGTCGCGGATGAATTCGGCATACTCGGCGTTGGTCACGGGCCGCTGCGCAATGGCGTGCGGGTGCAGCAGCTCGCTGTGCCGCGGCAGCTCGTTGTCGTAGGCGAAGCCGTCTCCCTCGAAACCGGTGGCGACGATGCCCGGGCGGCCGCTGATGAAGCGCAGCGGCGTGGCGCGCCCGCCGGCGGGCTGCGGCGTGTGCAGGTACGCCGGCTGCAGCGGATTGCGCGAGAACAGATGCTTCAGGTCGGTGAGCATCAGCTCCTGATGCTGCTGTTCGTGGTGCAGGCCGAGAGCGATCAGGAAAGCGAGCCGAGCATCGATCGGCGCATCGAGACGCGCCAACACCTCGGCGTCGATGCGGGCACGATAGGCGCAGATCTCAGCCAGCGTCGGGCGGGTGAGCAACCCGCGCTCGCTGCGGGTGTGCATGGGTCCGGCGCTCTGATAGTACGAGTTGAAGAGGAAGTGCCACTCGGGATGCAGCGGCGCAGGTCCCTCGCCACCGCGTCCGAGCACGAAGCGCTCGAAGAACCATGTGGTGTGCGCCAGATGCCACTTGGTGGGACTCGCATCCGGCATCGACTGCACGACGGTGTCCTCCGGCGCGAGTGAGGCACACAGCGCAAGCGAGCGGCCGCGTACCCGCTCGTACCACGTGCCGCACTCGCTCGGCGAGTGCGTGGATGCCAGGTTATCGCGAGCCAAAGACATCTGTTGCAGCGCTGGGCGCCGGCACGCGGACCGCGATCGCTCCTTCGCTGCGGCCCTCGAGACCGTCCTATGACGTCCGGGGTCTGCCATTATGTTTGAACTGGCGCGATCTTTCCACCTCTTTGTCCATTTGCGCCGAGCGGGGTCCGGCGGCCCCGCGCTGCGGCGTGCATGGATCGATGGTGCGCCGCACAACACGCGCGCGGCGCACGCGGGCGGCGCTCTCAGGCGAGCGGCTTGTGCGCGGTCAGGTAGGCCATGCGGTCGGTGCTCACCGCGCGCGGGTCCTCGATGACCGGGCGCATGCTGCGCTCGAACAGCTCGCGCTCCTCGGCGGTGAACTGCTCGGCCATGATGACACTCAGCGGCGGGGCGAGCGGATGCGGGGCGCTGTTCACGAACACCTCCCACGAGCGCACGATCGAGGGGAACGAATCGATGTGCAGCTCCAGGTGCACCTCGGCGAACCCCGCGTTCTGGGCGAAGCGCACCAGGTCGCGCTCGGAGTAGCTCGCGATCGCGCTGGCGCGGATCTTCTCCTCCGTATCGGGAAATTGCGCGGCCTTCCAGCGGTGCAGCAGCGGCATCAGCGGGCTCACCGCGGCGGGCGGCTTGGATTCGATCACGGTTCTGATCGCCTGCGCCGCGACCGCCTCGTCCTGAAACACCGGCTCGGCGAGGGAGATGCGCCCGCCCGGCCGCAACACGCGGTGGAATTCACGCAGCGCGCCGATCTTGTCGGGCACGTACGCGAGCACGGAGCGCGTGAGCACCACATCGAGCGATGCATCATCGATGCCCTCGAGGCGGTCGGCCGCGGCGCGCACGAACGTGCATCGGTCCGCGACGCCGCGCTCGAGCGCCTGCGCCCTGGCATGGCGCAGCATCGGCTCGGACACATCGGTGAGCCACACGCGCAGCGCGCCGCCGAGGCGCTCGATCGCCCGCAGCGCGAGCAGCCCTTCACCGGCGCCGACATCGGCAATCGTCTGACCGGCCTCGAGGCGCGCCCCGTCGAGCACGCGCTCGACGTAGCGCTCGACCATCGCGCGCATCGCCTGCTCGTACTCGGCATCGCCGCCGTGCCGCCGGTGCAGCAGCCATTGCGACCAGACATCGGTTGCGGGGAACTCTTCCTCACTCGCCATGCGTCATCGGGCTCCCGCAGGACAGGGCGGACATCTTACGCGAGCGAGCGCGAGCTGCGCACGCCCCGGTCATTGCAATTGCCCCGTGCGCGACGCAAGATCGACGGCGATCTGACCGGGCACGGTCGCTTTCTGACGCTCGACGGGGGCATTCCATGGGTCTTGATGTCATCGGCGCCGGTTTCGGCCGCACCGGCACTGAGTCGACGTACACCGCGCTCAATCGGCTCGGCTTCCCGTGCTATCACATGGTGGAAGTGCTCCACAACAAGGCGAACAAGGGGCATCTGGAGTTCTGGCGCAAGGTGGCGAACTCCCCGCCGGGAACGCGCCATGCCTGGGACAGGGTGTTTGGCAATTACACCGCCACGGTCGACAATCCGGGCTGCTGCGTGTGGCGGGAGCTGCTCGCGCATTACCCGCAGGCGAAGGTGTTGCTGACAGTGCACCCGGGCGGCGCCGAGGCCTGGTACGACAGCACGATCGACACCATTTATTTCACCGAGACGCTTTGGCAGTTCAAGGTCCTCAAGTGGCTCACGCCCTTTGCGCGCAAGTTCGGCGACATGTCGCGCAAGCTCGTGTGGGGGCGCGCGCTGCAGGGCGTGATGGGCGAGCGCAGCAGGGCGGTGGAGCGTTATCGGGCCTACATCGAGGAGGTCAAGGCGGCGGTTCCCCCCGAGCGCCTGCTCGTCTTTCAGGTCACCGAGGGGTGGGCGCCGCTGTGCCGGTTTCTCGGCGTGCCCGAGCCGTCTGAGCCCTTTCCCAATCTCAACAGCCGCCCGGCGATCAAACAGACCATCCGCAATCTGATCCGCGGATGCTACGTGACCGTTGCGCTCTACGCTGGCGCGGCGGCGCTGATCGCCGGCGCTTTGTACTGGGTGCTGCGCTGAGGCGTCGGCGCGCTCACCCCTCGATGTACTGACGCTGCACCTCGAGCGGCGGGGGCGTGTACTGGTACATCCAGGTCTCGGTGAGCGCCTGTCCGTCGAGCGACAGATACAGCCTGAGGTTGACCGGCTCGCCGGCCTCATCGGGCACCAGATCGAACATGGCGCGCCAGCCCTTGATCGGCAGCAGTGGCCGGGCCGAGACCAGCTGTACCTTGCCCGCGGAGGTGCTGATCACCGCGAGCACCTTGTCATCGGGCGCGAGCATCGGCAGATCGCCGCCGATGAAATCGACCACGAAGCGCCAGGAGAACTCGGTGCGCTTCTGACCGACGATCCCGCCGATGCCATCGCGAGTGGCCTCGACGTGCGCGAGGTGGGATTTGAAAGGATTGTCCCGGCACCAGTAGAGGCGATAGCCGTAGACATACTCGCGGCCGGGCACGATCTCCTCGGAGGGGTTCCAGAACGCCACGATGTTGTCCATCGTCTCGTCGATGGTCGGGATCTCCACCAGCATGACCGCGCCCTTGCCCCAGGCGCCCTTCGGCGCCACCCAGCAGCCCGGGCGGCGGTTGTACCAGACGCCATCGTCCTGGTAGTTGGAGAACTTGTGGTCGCGCTGCATCAGGCCGAAGCCGCGCGGATTGTCGTCCAGGTATGAGTTGACCCGCAGCACGCTCGGATTGGTGAGCGGCCGCCAGATCCACTCGCCCTCGCCGGTGTGCATCTGCAGGCCGTCCGAGTCGTGGATCTGCGGGCGCCAGTCGTCGGCGACCCGGTGATCGTTCTCTCCGACCAGGTACATGCTGGTCCCGGGCGCGATGCCGAGCCGCGCGATCTGGCGGCGAGGGTAGAGCGTGAAGTCCACGTCCATCACCAGCGTGGTGGCGACGTCGATGATGAAGCGGTAGGCGCCCGCGACGCTCGGGGAATCGAGCAGCGCATAGACGGTGAGCAGCGTCGACTCGCGCGCGGGCTTCTCTAGATAGAAGGCGACGAAGTCCGGGAATTCCTCCGGCTGCGGCATGCCGGTGTCGATCGCCAGGCCCCGCTGAGACATGCCGTACTGGCCGCTGCCGTCGACGGCGCGGAAGTACGAGGCGCCCTGGAACACGGCGCGGTCATCCTCCCAGTCGGTGTGAAAGAGCACGTTGAAGCCGGAGAAGCCGAGGTGCGGGGAAATCTGCGCCGGCTTCAGCCCCGAGTGGCTGTAGTCGAACAGGCTCGGGTCGAAGAGGATGCGCCGGGCGATGCCCTGATCGAGCGCATACATGCGCACCGGGCGCTTCATGGTGAAGCCCAGGTGATCGAAGCGGATGCGGAAGAAGAGGTCCTCCTCGTACCACAGGGTCCGCTCGGGACGGTACGTGATCGATTCCCACTGGCTCCAGCTGAGCTTGCCGATCGCCGGCGGCAGCGGCGGCACCGGTTCGCTGTACACCGTGAGGGACATCGAGTGCGCGAGCGCCTTCAGCCAGGCGAAGGTAAACGGTCGGGGCGCGCCGAAGCGCGTGATGCCGCGCGCGGGTCCGTGCAGCGATTTCTTGTGCTTGAACTCCATCGGCCAGGGGGCGATCGCGGCGAGACTGGCCGCGCCGCCGCGCAAAAATCTGCGTCGATGCATCTGCGGCTCCTCGGTTCAAGACCTCATAGCAAGTGCTTGCGGCGTGTCAGCGCCGCGCGCAGGCTGAACAGGTAGCGTGGCGCGCTCGGCTTCATCGGCAGCGGCGCGCGCGGCGGTACGCGATACTCCAGATCGCGCAGCAGCTCGTGTGCCGCGGCCGCATCCGTGAGCGGCCCGGGCGCGCCCGGGCCGGCCAAAGCCGGGTGCGCGAGGTGCTGCTGCAGGGAGGCGAGCTCCGCGGGCGGATCGCTCTCCTCGGGCGTCAGCAGCAGCCGGTGGCGGCGCAGCCATTGCCCGGGCCCGACGCGGCTGGTGAACATCGTGAGCGGCACCGAGAGCACCATGCCGGCGAGCACCGGCAGCAGCCATCCGGTGTAGCGTGGCGCGAACTCGAGGATGAACGCGCCCCAGATGAGCCCGATCAGCACGTGTCCCGCGTGCCGGCGCAGGGCCTCGGTGAGGCCGATGCCGCGGTCCCCGCGCTCCTGGGCGTGCCAGGCGACCGGTCTGCCGGCGAGCGTGCTCAGCACGAAGGCGGTGTGAAACAGCATCATCGCCGGGGCGAGCAGGATGCTGAAGATCTGCTCGAGCAGCAGGCTCAAGCCGATGCGCGAGGCGCCGCCGAACCCACGGCGCAGCCGCGGATCGCGGATCGCCAGCAGCGCCGCGAGCACCTTCGGCCCGAACAGGGCCGCGGCCGTGAGCGACAGGAGCGCGGCGATCTCCCCGTCGCGATAGTGGGGCCAGTTCGGGAACAGCCCATGGTGCCCCGGCGGGAAGTACTGGTGGCCGTGCAGCGCCTGCAGGATGACCACGGTCGAGCTCAGCGCGAGCATGATCAGCCACAGCGGGGAGGTCAGGTAGGAGAGTACGCCGGTGACCAGGTGCACGCGGCTCAGCCAGTACAGGCCGCGCATCGGCAGCAGGCCGAGGTGCTGGATGTTGCCCTGCGCCCAGCGCTTGTCGCGCGCCGCGTAGTCGATGACGTTCGAGGGAATCTCCTCCCAGCTGCCCCGATCAGTCGGCAGCAGCCACACCTCGTAGCCCGCGCGGCGCATGAACGCCGCCTCGACGAAGTCGTGGCTCAGGATCTCCCCGCCGAGCGGCGCCGCGCCGGGCAGACGGGGCAGGGCGCAGAACGCCGCGAACGCCTTCAGGCGCAGGATCGCATTGTGGCCCCAGTAGTTGGAATCCCCGAGCTGCCAGTACGCCAGCCCGCTGGCGAGCATCGGGCTGCTCAATCGCGCGGCGAACTGGATGAGGCGGGCGAAGAGCGTATCGCGGCCGGTCGGCAGCGGCAGGGCCTGGATGATGCCGGCGCGCGGATTGGCGTCCATCAGCTGCGCCATCTCGAGCAGCGTCTCGCCGGACATGACGCTGTCGGCATCGAGCACGATCGCGTAGTCGTACGCGCCGCCCCAGTGGGTGATGAAATCGGCGATGTTGCCGGCTTTGCGGGCGGTGTTCTCCGGCCGGCGCCGGTAGAAGATGCGCCCGCGTGCGTTGTGGCGCGAGACCAGCTCGCGCCAGGCGGCCTCCTCGGCAGCCCCGATGTCGTGCTTGCGCGTGTCCGAGAGGATGAACAGGTCGAATGCGGCCTGCTCCGGGAGACGCTCGAGCGAGGACCAGACGACCTCGAGCCCCGCCGCCACGCGCGCGGTGTCCTCGTTGTAGATCGGCATGATCACGGCGGTGCGGCCGCGCAGCGGCGCCACCGCGCGCCAGCGCTCGTGGATCTGGGCCGCGTCCTCGCCGCGCCATCTGACCACGAAGCCGGCGGCGGCGGTCCAGAAGGAGACCGCGACCCACAGGAACAGCACGAAGAACACCACGAGCCCGGCGCGGTCGAGGTTGTTCAGGCCGTTGGCTGCGAGGATGTCCCACATCATGGTCGTGGCCGC
>JAKCEJ010000144.1 GCA_021838065.1 Pseudomonadota bacterium | reverse complement strand
GATCTCTGATCGTGGCGGCGATGCGGCCGCAGTGGCTAGGCGCACCGGTTCCGATGCACACCGAGGGGCGGCAGATCATTCTGGCGATCGACTGCTCGGGCTCCATGGCCACCGAGGACATGGCCGGCGGGCAGAGCCGCCTGCAGGTGGTGCAGCAGGTGGCCGGGCAATTCATCAACGGCCGGCACGGCGATCAGGTCGGCCTCATCCTGTTCGGCACCCGGCCCTATCTGCAGGCGCCGCTGACCACCGACTTGCGTACGGTGCATCGCTTTCTCGACGAGGCCGTGGTGGGGGTCGCCGGTCCGCAGACGGCCATCGGCGATGCGATCGGGCTGGCGATCAAGACCCTGCGCCAGGTCAATCGAGGCGCGCACGCTCGCCGCCAGCCGTTGATGATTTTGCTCACCGACGGGGGCAACAACGCCGGAGTCATGCCGCCGCTCGAGGCGGCCCGCCTCGCCGCCGAGACGGGGCTGCGCATTGACACCGTCGGCGTCGGCGCGGCCGTGCAGCGGTCGTTCTTCGGCGTGAGCGGCAACACCGACCTCGATCAGCACCTCCTCAAGCAGATCGCGAAAATCACCGGCGGCCAGTATTTCCGCGCCACCGATCGTGGCGCCCTGCGCGCGGTCTATCGTCAGATCGACCGTCTCGAGCCGGTGGCGGGCGATCGGCACTGGCTGCGCCCGGCGACCGACTGGTTCGGCGTGCCGCTTGCGCTCGCGCTGCTGCTGAGCCTGCCGGCGGCCTGGCGCATGACGGAGCGGGCGTAGCGTCATGCCGCACGCCTTTCACTTCCTGCACCCGCTGTTTCTCCTCGCGCTGCCGCCATTGTGGGCGTTCACGGCGTGGCTTGCCCGCCGCAGCGCGCGCGACGGCGCGTGGCCGCGTCTGGTGGACTCCGCACTGCTGCCGCTGCTGCGTCTCGGCGGCGCAGGGAGCGGCCGCTCGCCTTGGCCTCTGATCGGGGCCATCTGGACGCTTGCCGTGGTGGCGCTCGCGGGCCCGACCTGGCAGCGGCAACTCACCGCTGCCTACCAGCTGCCGGCCGCGTGGGTCATCGCGCCGCAGCTCTCGCCCTCCATGCTGGCGAGCGATGTCCCTCCGAGCCGGATTGCGCGGGCGCGCTTCGCCGTCGATGATCTGCTTTCGGCTGCGCACGATGCGCGCGTGGGGCTGGTGGCATTCGCCGGAGACGCCTACACCGTCGCGCCGCTGACCTCGGACGTCGCGACAGTTCGCAATCTCAGCCGGGCGCTCTCGCCGAGACTGATGCCGGAGCATGGGGCACGACTCGTCCCGGCGCTCACGGCCGCTGCGCGCCTGCTGAAGTCCTGGGCGGGCCGCGACCGGCAGATCATTGTGCTGATGGACGCAGTGCACGATCCCGCGCGGGCGATGCAGAGCGCCGCACAGCTGCACCGGGAGGGCATCACGGTCAATGTGGTCGGCGTCGGAACCACCGCCGGCGCGCCGGCGCCGGATGCCAACGGGGGATTTGTGCGCGGGCCGGGCGGCAACGTGCGCATGACGCGGCTGCACCCCGGCGAGCTGCGCCGGATCGCCGCGGCCGGGGGTGGCGAGTTCGTCATGCTGGATCAGCTGCCACAGCTGATCACTGACTTGCACGCGGCCGGGATCAGCAGTCTCGGCAGCGCACGCGCAGCGCCGCGCGTACGCCTGTCGAGCTGGCTGAACGACGGCATCTGGCTGCTGCCGCTCATCGTGCTGCTCGCGGGTCTGTCGGCGCGGCGGGGATGGGTCTGACCATGCGCGCCGCGCCGCTGCTCGTCCTCGGCTGTCTGGTCAGTGCGCCGGCGCTCGCCGGGGTGTGGTCCAATCTGTGGCGAACCCCCGATCAGCAGGGACAGGCGCTGCTCGCCGCGGGCCGGCCGGCGCAGGCGGCGGCGCGCTTCACCAGTGCCCGCCGCAAGGCTTATGCGGACCTGGAGGCCGGCCGCTATGCGCCCGCGGCGCGCCTGCTCGCGCCGTTGAAGGACGCGACCTCCGAATACAACCGCGGCAACGCGCTGGCGCACCTGGGGCATCTGCGCGCCGCGCTCGCCGCTTACGATGCGGCATTGAAACAGGCGCCGCATGACCGGGACATCCGCCACAACCGCGACCTGATCAAGCGCATCCTCGCGCACCGCCCACCGCGCCCCAGGGCGCCGAAGCAGGGGGGCGCGGGTCAACAGCAGAATCAGGGCGGCTCGCACGGCGCCCGCTCCGCACAGCATTCCGGGCAGCAGGGATCGGCACACTCCAAGGGAAATTCCGGGCGCGGCGGTGGCGAGCAGGGTGCGGGTCAAGGGCAGCACGCCGGCCAGGGACACAATCCCGGACACCGCTCGGCGCGCAACGGCAAAGCCGCCGCGCGCGCCGGCGCGCGAGGCCAGGAGCAGGGATCGCACGCTGCGGCGCGAGCGGGCGACAGGTCCGGCGGGAACCGTACCCCGCAGGGCACCGCGTCGGCCACCCAACGCGGTGCGGCGGCGCATCCCGGTGCGCGCAGCCCGGGCCAGGCTCGACGGGATGCGGCGCTCGCGGCCGCGATCGCGCGGCGGCAGCGGCGCGAAGGCCCCGGCGGCACCGCCAACGGGGCGCAACGGCGCGGCCCGCACGCCGCGGCCGGCAACCTGCTGTCGCGCGCCGGCGGCGAGCGCACCCCCCCGGCGAAGCCGGTCAGCGAGAAGACGCTGGCGCTTGACCAGTGGTTGCGGCAAATCCCGAATGACCCGGCCGGATTGCTGCGGCGCAAATTCCTGATCGAATTCATGCAGCGCCATCCGGGAGCAAACCCGTGAAGGGACCTGCGGCGGGTGCGCTGCTCGCTCTGTGTTTGTGCGCGGCCGTGGCCCCGGCGCGGGCCACGGTCACCGCCGCGCTCAGCGACAGGCGGATCGCCTCGGGCACCACGGTACAACTCACCCTGACGTACGACGGCCTGACCACGAGCGAGCCGCAATTGACCTCGCTGGGCAAGGACTTCGACATCCTGGGGACCAGCTCGAGCACGAGCGTGCAGATCGGCACCGGCGGCAGCTCCGAGACCACCCAGGTCGTGCTGACGCTCGCGCCGAAGCGCACCGGACGGCTGGCCATCCCGCCGATTGCCTGGGCCGGCGAAGTCAGCCAGCCCCTGAGCCTCACGGTCGTGGGCACCGGCTCGGGCTCGAACCGCGCGTCGGCGAGCGGCGCAGTGTCCCGGGTGCCGGTCTTCATCGTCACCCGCGTCGCGCCGACGCGGCCGTACGTGCAGGCGCAGGTGCATCTGACCGTGCAGATCTACACCGCCGAGCAGCTGTACCAGGCCGACCTGAATTTCGCAGGCAACGGCGCGGTGCTCGTCAAGAACGTCGGCACCGACCAGTACAGCAGTGCGGTGCGCGCCGGATGGACCTACCAAGTCATCACGCGCCGCTTCGTGCTGTTCCCGCTGCACAGCGGGCGGATCGCGCTGCCGGGCCCGGTGCTCGACGGTGAGGTGCTCGTGCGCCAGCAGAGCGCCTCGCCGTGGAGAGGCTACCCATTCAGCGGCTTTTTCAATGGGATGACGCAGAGTGCGCGCCCGATCGAGGTGCGCGGCAATCCGATCGTCCTGTCGGTACGCCGACGGCCGGCCGGAGCGGCCGGCCGCTACTGGCTGCCGGCGAGCGAGGTCACGCTCACGGCCCAATGGAACCCGCGCACGATGACCGCGCGAGCCGGCGATCCGCTCACCGTCAGGCTCGATCTGCAGGCGGCAGGCCTCACCGCCGCGCAACTGCCGGACCTCTCGAGCCTGCTCACGCCGCCCGCCGGCGTGGCTGCCTACCCCGACCAGGCCAAACTGGCCAACACGAAGCAGGACACGGGCATCGTCGGCAGCCGCGACCAGACCATCGCGTTCATCGCGAGCCACCCCGGGCGCTACGTCCTGCCGCCGATCAGGATCCGGTGGTGGGACACGCGCACGAATCAGCTGCGCGCGGCGACGCTGCCGGCGCAAATACTGAACGTCCTGCCCGCCGCCGGCACGGTCTCTGCCTCTCACGCATCCGTCCAGCCGGCCTCGCCGGCGCCGGCAAAGGCGCCTTCAGCCACCCCGCCGTCTCCACGCAAGCCGCGCGTCGCGCCAGTGCGCGGGCTGACGCCCTGGCAATGGCTAACGTTGGCCGTGGCGGCGCTGTGGGTGGCTACCGTGAGCGGCTGGCTCTGGTCACGCCGCCGCAAGCCTCGGTCACCGCCTCTCGCTGCACCGACCCCGAAGCATTCCCCGCGTCCGGATGCGGCGGCCGAACGGACAGCATTTCGCGCTGCATGCGAGCGCAACGACGCACCGGCGGCCCGCCGTCATCTGTTGGGTTGGATGGCCGGCGCCTGGGGCGTGCCCGCCACGAGCCTCAACCCGCTCGCCGTCGCAATTCGTGATCCGCAACTTCACGCCGAGCTGCGCGAATTGGAGCGCGCCTGCTACGGCGGCGCAGACTGGCAGGGCGCGCCGCTCGCGCAAGCGCTGCGCGAGCTGCCCACGCGGCCCGCAGCCGCCCGCCCAGGGGACGATGCGCTGCCGCCGCTGTATCCGTAGCGGCCCCCCCCTCAGGCCACTCCGTAACGCTGCCGGTAGACCTTGAGCGCGCCAAGCTGCTCGGCGGTGATGGCCGGCTCGCCCGGATTCGAGAGCGCCTCGATCAGATCGGCCAGCGTGAGCACGCTCAGGCACTTCAAGCCGTGCTCATGTTCGATCTCCTGCGTGGCGCTCAACTCGCCGCGCCCGCGCTCCTGCCGATCGAGCGCAAACACGCAGCCCACCGGAGTTGCCCCGGCGGAGCGGATCAGCGCGAGCGACTCGCGCACCGCCGTGCCGGCGGTCACCACATCGTCGATCACGAGCACCCGCCCCTTGAGCGGCGCGCCGATGAGATTGCCGCCCTCCCCGTGAGTCTTGGCCTCCTTGCGGTTGAAGGCGTACGGCACGTTGCGCCCGTGCTGATCGAACAGCGCCGCGGCAGTGCTCGCCGCGAGCACGATGCCCTTGTAGGCCGGCCCAAACAGCATGTCGAACGCGAGACCCGAGGCGGTGATCGCGGCCGCGTAACATCGGCCGAGCACGGCGATGGCCTCGCCGTCGCTGAACAGGCCCGCATTGAAGAAGTACGGGCTCTCGCGGCCGGATTTGAGGGTGAACTGCCCGAAGCGCAGCGCCTGGCGCGCGAGCGCCAATCGGATGAATTTGAGCTGATGGTCCTGCATAGCGACTATCATTGTCCGATGCACACCCGCATCGTCAACTCTCCGGTGCGTCCGGGGCGGGTACCTTGAACCCCGAGCGCGCATCGCCCGCCGCCGCGCTTCTCACCCGCTGGTGGCGCTCGCTCGAGATCTACCGCCAGCGCAGCGTGGTGTCGATGCTGTTTCTCGGCTTCTCGAGCGGCCTGCCGTTCCTGCTGGTGTTCTCGACGCTGACGGTCTGGCTGCGCCAGGCGGGGATCGAGCGCTCCACCATCGGCATGTTCGCCTGGGTGGGCATCGCCTATTCTTTTGAGTTCGCCTGGTCGCCGGTGGTCGATCGGGTGAAGCTGCCGCTCCTGCACCGCCTCCTGGGGCAGCGCCGCTCGTGGATGCTGCTCGGACAGATCGGCGTGGTGCTCGGCCTCGCCCGGGTGGCCTCGGGCAATCCGGTCGTGGCGGTCGGATCGATCGCGGCCGCGACGCTGTTCGTGGCGTTCTGCTCGGCCACGCAGGATATCGCCATGAACGCCTGGCGGATCGAGTCGGTGCCCGTGCACATGCAGGGCGCCATGGCGGCCGCCTATCAGGTCGGCTACCGCATCGCAATGATCGCCGGCGGCGCCGGCGCGATTGCCGTGGCGGCTGGATTCGGGTGGCAGATGAGCTACGGCGCGATGGCGGCGCTGATGGGCGTCGGCATCATCACGACGCTGCTGGTGAAGGAGCCCGAGGCGCCCATGACGCGCGCCGAGCAGCAGCGCGAAACCCGCGTCGTCGAGTGGCTCGAGCGACGCGCGCACTGGCCGAAGTCGATGCGCGATATCGGCGAGTGGTTCATCGGCGCGGTCATCTGCCCGATGACGGAGTTCTTCGGCCGCTTCGGCGCGCGCGTGGCGATCGCATCGCTCGTCTTTTTCGGGCTGTATCAGATCGCCGAATTCGCCATGGGCTCGATGGCCAATCCGTTCTACATCGACCACCACTACACCCTGGATCAGATCGCGCTGGTGGGCAAGGTCTGCGGGTACACCGTGGGCATCGCGGGCGTTTTCCTCGGCGGCGTGCTGGTGGCGCGGATCGGCTTGGCGCGCGCGCTGGCGGCGGGCCTTGCGGTATCTCTCCTGTCGAACCTGAGCTACGCGCTGCTGGCGACGACCCATAGCGCGACGCTGCTCGGGCTCGGCATCGCCAACGCCATCGACAATCTGGCGTTGTCGCTCGAAGGGGTGGCACTGGTGGCGTTCATGTCCAGCCTCACCAGTCCGCGGTACACCGCGACCCAGTATGCGCTGTTCGCCTCGCTGTTCGCGCTCGCCGGAAAGACCCTTGAGGGCACCTCGGGGTTCGTGGTGGACCGCATCGGCTATGTGCACTTTTTCCTCTACACCGCCGCCCTGACTCTTCCGGCGGCCGTGCTGCTTGCGTGGCTGTGGCGCAGGATTCCGCAGGACGGGACGTCAAGCGCGGCCGCCCTCGAGAGCGGCTCCGCGGAGCCCATCGATGCCGGCCCCGGCTGAGATCGATCTGGAGCGGGTGATCTGCCGCCTGGCGGATCTCGAGGAATACGGCGCGCGGGCCTTTCGCATCGGCGCCGCAGACTGGCCGCTGCGCGGTTTCGTGGTGCGTTGCGGCGCCGGGGTCAGGGGCTACGTCAATCACTGCCCCCACGCCGGCCATCCGCTCGATCTGCGGCCACACCGCTTCCTGACTGCCGATCGGGCGCTGATCATGTGCGCTTCGCACGGCGCGCTGTTCGACAAGGACTCGGGGCAGTGCATTGCCGGGCCGTGCGCGGGCCGCTCGCTGCAGCCCATCGAGCTGATGGTCGCGGGGGATCTGGTGCTGCTCGCACCCGAGGTCGACGTCGTGACGCTCGCCGCCGCGACGCCCTGAATCACTCGAACAGATCGAGGCCCTCAAGCGAGCCGGCACGCGGCGTCGTGTCCTCGGCCAGCGCCTCGCCGCCGTGCGCCTGCTCATCGTCGGCGTCGACATCCACCGAGCCGCTCCAGTCCTCCGGAGGCTCGGCGGCCTCGATGAGCCCGTCATCCCACTGCGCTTCCCAGTCCTCCCGGTCCATCTCCTCGACTGTGCCG
>JAKCEJ010000143.1 GCA_021838065.1 Pseudomonadota bacterium | reverse complement strand
ATTTTAGTTGACGCACATTGCGGTCGATCCGAAGAACCCGAATCACCTGTTCGCTCTTTCGATGCGCCTGCTCACCTCGAGCGACGGCGGGCGTACCTGGAAGCGCATCGCACGCTCGATCCACGTCGACAACCACGCCATCTGGATCGATCCGACTGGCAGCGGCCGGATCATCGAGGGCAATGACGGCGGGGTGGCGCTGTCGCTCGACAACGGCCGGCACTGGGCGTTCGTGCACAACATCGCGCTCGGGCAGCTCTATCACGTCTCGGCGAGCGGCGGGTTGTTCTATCAGGTCTGCGGCGGTCTGCAGGACAACAATTCCTGGTGCGGGCCCGGGGCGAGCAAGGACCCGAGTGGTATCTCGAGCCGCGCCTGGTACGGCTTCAACGGCGATGACGGCATCTACGGCATGACGGCGGTCGACGATCCGAACCTCATCTACAACGAGGGGCAGAACGGCGCGTACTTCGTCTACAACCGCTCCGAGGAGCAGCTGCACGACATTGAGCCGTTTCCGCGCGACGATAACGGCCGCGGCGCAGACGGCGCACGCTACCGCTTCGCGTGGGAGGCGGCGTTCGCGGTCTCGCCGAGCAATCCCAAGGTGCTCTACGCTGGCGGCAACGTCGTGTTCAGGAGCAACAACCGTGGGCGCACCTGGAAGGTGATCAGCCCCGATCTGACGCGCAACGACAAGGCCAAACAGGGTCCCTCGGGGGGGCCTGTGATCCAGGACAACTCCGGCGCCGAGTACTATGACGCCATCCTCACCATCACCCCGGCCGCATCCGACCCGCGGGTCATCTGGGTCGGCACCGACGATGGGCTGGTGCAGGTGACGCGCGATGGCGGCAAGCACTGGAGCAACGTCAGCGGCGACATTCCGCATCTGCCCGCCTGGGGCCGGGTCGAGTCGATCGACGTCTCGCCGACCGATCCGGGCAGCGCGCTCATCGCCGTGGACCGGCACTTCAGCGGCGACTTCCATCCCTATCTGTACCGGACCCGCGACTACGGCGCGCACTGGAGCTCGATCAGCGGCAACCTGCCTCAGGATGTCTACGCGCACGTCGTGCGGCGCGACCCGCACAATTCTGATCTGTACTATGCGGGGCTGGAGAACGGTCTGTACGTGTCCTGGGATGCCGGGCGCAAGTGGTACAAGTTCGGTCTCGGACTGCCGGATGCGGCCGTGTACGATCTGGCGCTGCAGGCGCGCACCAACTCCCTGGTGGTGGCCACCCACGGCCGGGGCGTGTGGATCCTCGATGACCTGACGCCCTTCCAGCAGTGGAGCGCGCGCGTGGCGCATGCCGAGCTGACGCTGTTCAAGCCCGAGGACGCGGTGCGCTACTGGCCGTTCCAGCAGACCGAGTCGATGGGCGACGGCGCGTTCTTCGGCCAGAACCCGCACTATGGCGCCTCGTTCAGCTACTACCTCGCACGCTCGGTGAGCCAGCCCGGGGAGCTCATCATCACCAACGCCGCCGGCAAGGTGGTTCGCACCTACAAGGGGCTGCACAAGGGCAAGCCCGCGGCCATGACGCCGCAGCCGGCCGCAGCGCCGGCAGCGGCCAAGGGCGAGGTGCCGTGGGTGAGCGGGGAGGCCGGGCTGCACCGCATCTATTGGGACCTCGCCGCGCAGGGTCCGGTGCGCTGGCGCTCGGCGCCGCGCTTCAACCGTGGTCCGCGCAGCGGCGCGCTGCTGCCTCCGGGCACCTATACCGCGACGCTCACGATCGGCGGGGCGAGCGCCTCGCAGCGCTTTACGGTGGTCAACGACCCGGCCTCGCACGGGACGCTGGCGGGCATGACCGAGCGCTACCACGTGACCGAGGCGGTTTTGCACGAGGTGTCGCAGATCGACGTGGCGCTGAACCGCCTGCATTCGCTCGCCGCGCAGCTGAAGGCGCTCAAGGCGGCGGTGAGGGGCCTGCCCGAGCAGAGCTCGGTGGATGCCGCGATCGCCCGGCTCGCCCGCGCCCGCCATGCCGCGCTCCTGAGGCTCACCAGCGATGCCGGCTCTTCGGAGTCGACGCTGTGGGTCCCGGACGGCATCCACGAGAAGCTGCTCGCGCTCGATCAGCTGCTGTGGGGCTCGGACGAGCCGGTGGATGCGGCCACGCTGCATGAGAAGGCGCGCTACGACGCGGAGTATCGCAGTGCGCTCGCCGCGTACCATGAGTTCCTGAGCACGGCCGTGTCTGCGTTCAATCAGACCGTCTCGGGCTACGGAGTGAGCGGGGTTGTTGGCGGGACGTAGATCTCACTTTGATCGCCGTCTTGAACCGCGGCGCCCGTGAAGGGCGCCGCGGTTCAAGCGGCACGCTCGCCTGCCGCTAAACAGCAGATGTCATTCCGTTCGGCGCGAGCGTGTCCTGGCTGCATTATGTCACATTGATCGGCGCTTCCCACTGCAGGGACGGCAACCTGTTGTCCGGGGATTCACGCTCATCGAGTTGATGTTGACGATCGTGGTGCTCGCGGTTTTGGCCGCGATTGCCACCGCAGCGTACGGCTCGCGCATGCAGCAGGCGAGAGTGGCCCGTGCGGAGGAGGACATCACCCAGATCGAGGCGCAGATCGAGCTCTACCAGAGCACCCATGGACAGTTGCCGACCTCGCTTGCGCAGATTGGCGATGCCGGCCTCCTCGATCCCTGGGGGCACCCCTATTACTATCTCGACTTCACCGGACTGACGGGCCTGGGTCAGGTGCGCAAGGACCGCAACCTGGTGCCGCTCAACACGGATTATGATCTGTTCAGCGCCGGGCCGAACGGCCAGTGGCAGCCGCCGATCACCGTGTCGGTGAGCCGTGACGACATCATTCGAGCCGACAACGGCGCGTACGTCGGCCAGGCGTCGGACTACTGACCGTGCGGCTCACGATCGCGCCGTCGTATCTGCGCGGGCGTCTCGCAAGGCGATTGCTGACGGTGTTTGTGCTGGCCTCCGTGCTGCCGGTGCTGCTCGTCGGGCTGATCGCCTACGCGCAACTCATGCGCAGCGCGCGTGAGGCGCGCAGCGAGAGGCTGCATCATGCGGTGGAAGCCGTATCGCTGGCGTTCCTCGGGCAAATTCAGGAAGTCAGCGCGCAGCTGAGCTCCGCCCGCCCCGCCGATGCGCACGTCATGCAATGGATGGCAAGCAGGGGACTTGAGCGAATGCGCTTTCTGCCGTTCGCAACGCGCGCCGAGCGCACGAAGGCGCTCGCTGGAATGCCGCCCACGCTGCGCCATGCGCTTGAGGCGCGGCATGCCGCGCTCAACTGGTCTCGTGACCGTGGTGGCCGCTCTGCGCTGGTGCTGACTCGCGTGCTGAGTGCAGGAGCGCGCGTGGTGCGTGCGCGTCTCGACGTGTCGCGGCTGCTGGCGCGGGCTACCGCGCTCGACCCGGGGGCTGCGGCGGCACTGATCGATGCCCGCGACCCTCGCCGCGTGATCATCGGCGGTAACTCGCGGGTGACCGCCGCGCTGATCGAGTCGCTGGCGCACGCGCAACCGGTCGGCAATGCGGGCACGGTCCGTCTGAGCGCGCACGGGACATGGCTCGGGGCGTTCTGGAATCTGTTCCTGAGCAGCGCATTTGCCGCGCCCACCGTGCGCATTGCGCTCATCGAGCCGGCGGCGGGCGCGAGCGGCGGACTCGGCGAGCTGCGCTGGATGATTCCGTTCGCGCTGCTTGCGGCGATGGCCGCTGCGGTGCTGCTGGCGATCCACCAGCTGCGGCGGTATCTGGGGCCCCTCGAGACGCTGACCTTCGCGACCCGCCGTCTGACCGAGCGCAATGAGCATCTCGAAGTGCGCATCGACACCAACGACGAGCTGGCGATTCTCGGCAATGACTTCAACCGGATGGCCGCGGAACTGTTGCGCCGCGCGCAGTTTGACGGACTGACGCGGCTCGCCAATCGGGACTTCTTCAGGCAGATCCTCGCGACGCGCCTCGCGACTGAGGCGGTCGACGGCGGCTCTACGGCTCTGCTGTACATTGATCTCGATGCATTCAAGAACATCAATGACAGCGCCGGTCACGCGGCCGGTGATGCGGTGCTGGTTGAAGTTGCAGCCCGGCTCGGCGCGTGCATTCGCGACGGCGACCTGCTCGCGCGTCTCGGGGGCGATGAGTTTGCCGTGATTTTCGCTCCAGGCGCCGCAGAGGCCGAGGCGGAAGCGCTCGCTTTGCGCATTCTGCGCGCGCTGCAGACGCCGTTCACCGTGCGCGGCGTGGAGCGCCACCTCACTGCGAGCATCGGAATTGCACTGGCTCCGCAGGACGGCAACAGCGTCGATCTGCTGCTGCGCAACGCCGATATTGCGATGTACGAGGCCAAGGACTCGGGGCGCGATGCGTTCGCGCGATTCCATATCCGGATGCACGAGCGGCGCCGCGGGGAAATTCTGCTCGAGGCCGAGCTGCAGCGCGCGATCGAGCGCGACGAGCTGGTGCTCTTTTATCAGCCCATCACGCGCGGCGCACGGTGGGTCGGGGTCGAGGCCCTGGTCCGCTGGCGGCGCGGCACCGGGGCGATACTCGCGCCGGGACTGTTCATTCCAATCGCCGAGCAAAGCGGGCTCATCGTCGCCATCGGCGAGTGGGTGCTGCGCCGGGCGTGCACCGATTTCACGCGCTGGTGCGCCGAGGGTCTCGATCCGGGGTACCTCTCGGTCAACGTCGCTCCGAAGCAGCTTCTCTCGGGTCAGTTCCTCGATACGCTCTGCGCGGTGCTCGCCGGCAGTGGCATGCCGGCGGAGCGGCTGCAGATCGAGATCACCGAAAGTGCGGTCGCCGAAGGCGAGCAGGTTGATCACGCCCTGCGGCGCATCGGCGCACTCGGCGTGCATCTGGCGCTCGATGATTTTGGCACCGGCTACTCCTCGCTCAGCCAGCTGCACCGCCTGCCGTTCGAGGTGGTGAAGATCGATCGCTCGTTCGTTGCCGAATTGCCCGGCAGTCTCGTCGGCCTGCAGCTCGTGCGCGCGATCGTCAACATGGCGCACAGTCTTGACAAGGAGGTAGTCGCCGAAGGCGTCGAGACTGAAGCGCAACGCAAGCTGCTGGAGCAGCTCGGTTGTGATGCGATGCAGGGCTATCTGATGAGCCGGCCGGTGCCTGAGACCGAGCTGCGCGAGATGCTGCTCGCTGCGTTGCCGTGGGCGCGCGGCGCTGCGGCGGTTGGCTCGCTGAGTTGATGCTCCCGCAACGAATGAACCTCAGCCGCCGCCGCGGCTGTCGGCCGTCGTGTGCGCCGCCCGTTGGGCAAGTGGGGGAGGGGGCGAGTGCGCCGCCTCGAGACGCGGCGCCCAGCCGCCAGGACGCTTGCCCAACACGCAGCGGTACCACAGCAGCGCAGCGGCGAGCAGGCTTGGCCTGCCAATCGAGGCATCCGCCCAGTCTGCCGCCGCGAAGGTGAGCGCCAGCGCAAGGCCAAGCAGTGGCGCAAGCGGAAACAGCGGCGAGCGCCCCGGGGGCCGGATGGGTGAGACCTACGACCAGGAGGCTTCACCCGTAGACGGAGAAGACTGGGGAGAGACACGAGAGCGTCAGCAGCAGCGCATCGAGACGGGTCAGCCGGCGCTGCCGCCGTGCATCCGGGGTCGTTGCGGTTATGGGGAATCGGACCGGCAATGAATCAAATGGACCCCGGCGGCATGCTGCGCTTCGTCCCGCCAGGTGCACGGCTCATCGCAACTGCCCGAGGCGCTGCCACGCCCAGGCGCCGCCGCCGTGGCATAGTGACTCGTTTTCAGGGCCGGCATGCAGCAGGGGCCGGCAAGAACATAACCGATGGAGGGGTATTCCGTGAAGCAACTCTTGATGCGCTCCGCGTTTGCGGTTGCGGCGCTCGGACTGTGCGCGGCGACGAGCGCCGCGGGCCTGATCCCCGAACCCAACGCCAATGCCGTTCCCTACGCCACCCAGGCCAATCCCGAGACGCTGGTGCTCGATGCCCGCACCGCGGGCCGGGGTTTTGCCACCTCGACCATGCAGATCCCGGTGCGCCCGGGGCCGTTCACGTTCGTGTACCCGCAGTGGATCCCCGGCTATCACGCGCCGCATGGTCCGCTCGCCGATGTCTCGCAGATCAAGGTGAGCGCCAATGGCCAGCCGCTTGCCTGGCACCGCGACAAGGTGGACATGTACGCCTTTCACGTCATGGTGCCGCAGGGCGTGGACTCGATCAAAGTGCAGTTCACCGTGCTGCTGAACGGGGGCTCGAGCAGGCGGGCCTCGCCCAACGTCGCAGTGCTCACCTGGACGCGGGTGCTCTTCTATCAGAACGACATCAATTATCACCATTACTACCTCAAGGCGAGCGTCATCCTGCCGAAGGGCTGGGGGTACAGCACGGCGCTCACCACCGAGAGCCGCGACGGCCAGCGCGTCAACTTCAAGGAGGAGCCGCTGACCTATGTGGGCGACTCGCCGCTGTTCATCGGCGGCTATTACAAGAAGGTGCTGCTGTGGCATCAGGGCGATGCCCACATGTGGCTCGACATGTTCGCCGATGCCCCGCAGGACCTCGACGTACCAGCCAAGATCATGGACGCGTACAAGAACGTTCCGGCCGAGGCATTCGCGCTCTACGGCTCGCGTCACTGGTATAACTATCACGCGCTGCTGTCGCTCTCGAACAAGATCAGCTTCGAGGGCGTCGAGCACCACCAGTCGAGCGACAACCGGGCGCCGGCGGACTTCATGACGAACCCGACGGCGCAGCTGGTCATGGGCGATCTGGTCACGCACGAGTTCTCGCACTCCTGGAACGGCAAGTACCGCCGGCCGTGGGATCTCACCACGGACAACTACCAGATCCCGCAGCGCACCGACCTGCTGTGGGTGTACGAGGGCATGAACCAGTACCTGGGCGATCTGCTCTCCTTCCGCGCCGGCATCCGCAAGCCGAGCCTCTATCCGCAGTACCTGGCGGCGATCTACACCCAGATGGCCACCGAGCCGGGCCGCGACACGACGCCGCTGATCGATCTGACCACTGGCGCGCCGTACTACTACGATCAGGGGCGCGGGGAGTACCCCTCGATGCGCCGCGGGGCCGGGGACTTCTATACCGAGGGCGAGCTGCTGTGGCTGGATGTCGACACCATCATCCGCGCCAAGACGCATGGCAAGAAATCGCTCGATACCTTCCTGCACCTGTACTCGGCGCCCAAGCTCACCGGGCCGATCACCAAAACCTATACGCGGGCGCAGATCGAGCATCTGCTCAACGAGGTGGTGCCGTACAACTGGCATGCGTTCTTCCAGCGGCACGTGTATGAGATCGCCAAGCTGCCGCCGACCGGTGAGCTGA
>JAKCEJ010000142.1 GCA_021838065.1 Pseudomonadota bacterium | reverse complement strand
AGAGTACCTGGCGCAGCATCCCGAGGAAGCGTGGATTGGCCATCAGGACGATCCGATCGAAGTGCCCCTCCCGTTGCGCGCGCTCGAGCTGCAGCGCGATGCGCCGTGCGAATGCCACGGCCTCCTCTTTGCGCGCCGAGCGTTCGCCGCCAGTGCCATGATGCGCCACCGCGCCGCGGCGAGTGCCGGGCGGCGCCGCGTGGTCAAACACACGGCCGGGACGGTCGCTCACCAGATCCCGTTCATGAAGCCGCGCGATCGGATCGCGCAACTGGCCGCTTGCGTGCAACGCCGCATCGGGCGGCTCCGCGTCGTAAAAGCGTGCCTCGGCCTGGTCGGCCACTACGATTCGTATGCGCATGGGTTGCTGCTCCGCGGCGCGCCTGCGCCGAGTCTTTCTGCTGGCACTCTACGGCCCCAGGTGCATCGGACAATACGTAGATCCCGGGTGAGATGCGCCGCGCAATGACTTCGGTGACGATCGTGCGCGCCTGCCGCCGGCCTCGCTCGAACTGGCAAGTACGTATTGAGGTGCGAGGCGGGAAACGGGCATTCTGATGCGGAGGATGCGAGCACAGCGTCGCCATCCGAGTAGTAGGCAGACGATCATCAGAGACCAGCCAGATGTACAAGAGAATACTGGTACCGATCGACGGCAGCCCCGCGTCCAATCTGGGACTCGAGGAGGCCATCAATCTCGCCAAGGATCAGAACGCCGCGCTGCGCCTGCTGCACGTTCTGAACGAATGGCTGATAGTTTCACCTGACAGCGTTGGCACCAATCCCGCCGACATCCAGCAGGAGCTGCGCGCCGCTGGCGATTCGCTGCTCAACGAGGCCGATGCGCGCGCGCGTGCCGCCGGCGTCACCGCGACCTCGGCGCTCATCGAGCAGATGGGCTCTCCGGTCGGCGCAGCCATCCTGAAGCATGCCGAGGAATGGCCCGCCGACCTGATCGTCTGCGGAACGCACGGTCGTCGCGGTGTCCGGCGCCTAGTGCTCGGCAGTGATGCGGAGTACATCGTACGGCACACTCGCATTCCGGTTCTGCTGCGCCGTCACCCCGCGGAAGAGGAAAAGGGCTGACTCGCCCCTTCGGTCAACCGCACGCCCGGCGCCGCGCATCGCACAGAGGAGATCCGCACATGCTCGTCGAGAATCTCATGTCCAGACAGGTTCAATCGTGCCAGATGGGGGAGTCTCTCGCACACGCCGCGCTGATGATGTGGCAGCACGATTGCGGCGCAATACCCGTATGCGCCGGCAACGGCGCGCAGCGCGTCGTCGGTGTGCTCACCGACCGGGACATCTGCATGAGCGCGCTGTTTCAAGGCAAGCCGCTGACCGACATGCGCGTCAACGAGGCGATGTCGAAATCGGTCACGACCGTTCGTCCTTCGGATTCGCTGGCGCAGGCGGAGCGCGTGATGCGTGATGCGCACATCCGCCGCCTGCCCGTGGTCGACCGGGACGGCACGCTGCTCGGGATGATCTCGCTGGCTGACCTCGCGCGCGAGGCGGTGCGGGAGCGCACGCATCCACGCAAAGACGTCACCGAGAACGACATCGGCAGCACGCTGGCTGCGATCTGCGAGCCGCCGCGTCATTCGCTGGCGGCTTGAGCGACCCACGGGAACCGCGCGGCCGGCGCCCCCAGCGGTGGCGCGGGCCGCGCGTCGTTCTGTGACAGACGGGGAAGCGATGGCAGTTCCAGTCCAGGTGAGCTTTCAGCAGATGCCGCCCTCACCGGCGCTGCGCGCGCGGATCCGTGAGCTTGCGGCGCGGCTCGAGCGGTTCAGCCCCAACATCCTGCGCTGCCGCGTTCGGGTCGAGCGCCCGGCTCAGCACAAGCAACAGGGCGCTCTGCACGACATCCGCATCGATGTTTCCGTGCCGGATGAACAAATCGTCGTCCGTCACAGCCATCCGGTTGATCACGCACATGAAGATGTGTACGTCGCATTGCGCGATGCCTTCAATGCCGCACGCCGTCAGCTCGAAAACTATGAGCGCAAACGGCGCGGTGAGATCAAGCGCCGCGGCGGAGTAGCGCAACCTGCGCCGAAACCGCGCAAGACCGTGCTCTCTCGCGGTCGGCCCGCGCGGCAAGCCGCGCCTGTGTCTGCTCAGAGCGATTCTGCAGCCACACCTTCCGCCGCGCCCGCGCGGCGCCGCTGAGGCTGCGACCCACAAAGCTCCGGCCCCCTCTCGAGGGCACCCTCCCCCGCCGTTGCGCCGATGGGGCGGATCTTGGGGCATGGGCGGCTGCAGGGCCGCGGCGGTATGAATAGCTCCTCGCGCCGCGGCCCCTCCTGACACCGGTCCGTGTGCGGTCCTTCATCCCCGCGATATCTCGGCGATAGAGCCCCTCAAATCGTCCTGATGAGAGACCCTGCCTTCCGTTCACGAGTCGCAGCGGCGGCCCTGTCAAGAGGGCGGTGCCCGCATTCAATCCGCGTACTCGATGGAGTGTTCCGTTTGATCCGACGAGACAAGCTCCAGCGCGCCGCCTTATCTCAGTGTGACGATGCAACGATGCACTGTGTGGCGGCAGCGTGAAATACGCAGATGTACGCGGTCCTGCCAGGGTTTGCGAAGCAACCCGCTTGGCTTGCTGGTCGGCGTGCCGGAAAATAGTGGTCTCCATGGAGATCGGCGAGCAACCCGGGCTGACTCGGCGTCCAGCCGCACAGCTCGCCGGTGCGCGCGCTCGAAGCGGGCGCATCCAGACTCGCGAATTCGGCGAACCAGCCAAAATGACGGGCGGCTTCCTCGCTCGTCTGCCGGGCGAGCGGCACGCCGAGTCGGCGGCCGATCAATGCGGCGATTTCGCGATATTGCACGCCCTTTTCTGCGACGGCGCGGTACCGCCCTGCGGCCGTGCCGCGCTCGAGGGTCAATCGGTAAAGACGCGCCGCATCACTGCGATGCACCGCCGGCCACCGGTTGTCTTCTTCGCCCACGCATGCCGATACGCCCTTCGCGCGCGCAAGCGTGATCAAATGCGGCACGAATGCATACTCCCCCTGTCCGTGCACCGTTGGCGGCAGTGGGGCCACGCTCACTCGCACCCGCCGCTCCACCCGCTCGAGCGCCGTCGCCTCCGAAACACGCGGATACGCCCATGAAGCCGGTAGCGCGGCGTCCTCCTCGGTCGTCACGGAACCGGACGCGACGAGGGCGAGGCCGGAGGTGACGATCGCGGGCGATCCGAACCGGCGAGCACCTCCCCGAGCGCATGGATCGCGAACACATGCAGCGCGCAGTTCTCGCCGAATCTCCAAAATTCATCACTGAGCGCGGTATGGATGACCCCATCCACTGCGGCGGCCTCACGGCGCAGACCATCCAGGTCCTCGAGCGCACCGCGCTGCACCTCGGCACCCGCGCTCGCAACCGTCCTCGCGCCCCGGCGGTTCCGAGCGAAGCAGCCCTCGGCACCGATGGTTACGCAAGAATTGAACATCTGGGTCATCCCGAGGAGATGCGCACTCCGGACGGACGCTCGCCTGCTGCGCTCGTTTGCGAACGCGTCGATGAGAACAGCAGGAATCGCCGCTGGCGGCACTGTCTTTCCGGCATGGCGCTCGGCAAAATCGCGGCCCGGATCCGGGACTAGAAGTATTGCCTCTCGACAATACGTACTCTCCGCAGCTGCCGTATTGCACGCCGGATGCGAGCATTTGCCATTCTCCTGAGGCGATCCTGTCGCCACATATCGACGTCTGTCATGCCGCTCTCGCCGTCAGCGCCCGCGGCAGGTTACGATTACCTCCGCGTTCTACATCTCGGTTTGCGTACCCACGGCATGTTCGCTGGATGATCTCACAGCCAGATCAATGACGGACCCGGCCAGATGAGCTCGACCACCGCGCAAGTGACAGCGCGCCCTTCAAACCTGCGCACCGACCTGTGGCTGGCGATGGCGCTCATTGTGGTGCCGTTTCTGATTCTGATTGCGATGCAGGGATATGAGGCGCTCAGTCGCTCGCCCCGCGCCGTGGACCGCCAGCAACTCGTGGCGCACAGCTTCGAGGTCATCCTCACGCTCTACTCTCTGCGAGGCGCGCTTCAGGACGCAGAGCGCGGCCAGCGCGGATTCCTGCTCACCGGGCAGGAGGCTTACCTCAGGCCGTACGACTCCGCAGTCGGCAAGGTACCGCGGCTCCTCGCGCGCTTCGCACGCCTCACGGACCACGACCCTGAGCAGCGTGCCGCCCTGCCCTCGTTGACGCGCACGGTCAACGATAAGATGAGCGAGCTACGCCAAACGCTGACGATCTATCGCAGCACCGGACTCCAGGCTGCCAAGCGCATCGTGCTCACGAACGCCGGATTGAATGCGATGCAGTCAGTCGAGGCGCAGATCGATGTGATGATCAGCCGCGAGAACGAACTGCTGGCGCTGCGGCTCGACAAGGTGACCGCAGCCGATCGGACCGTTCAGGAGTTTGCTCTTGCCAGCACGCTGCTCGCCGCCGTTCTCATGATGATGGGTGTGACAATCGCCATCGCCAACTTCCGCCGCCGCCGCCAACTGCAGCGGGAGATCATGCACCGCGCCGAGGACTCCGCCCGCGCTAACCGTCAATTGGAGGAGCGCAACCGCGAACTCGCCCGCGCCGGCGAGCTTGAGCGCGCGGCCAGGGAGGAAGCTCTGCGCGCAGAGCGGGCCAAGGGGCGCTTTCTCGCCACGGCGAGTCACGATCTGCGCCAGCCTCTGCAGGCGGTATCCCTGCTGAACGGCGCAATGCGCCGCAGAGCAACCGACCCGGATCTCGCTGAAGCCCTGACGCAGCAAGCCGAAGCAGTAGGCACCATCGGCCGCCTGATCAACGCATTGCTCGACATCAGCAAATTGGAGTCCGGCGTGATCAAGCCGGAGCCGCGCGACTTCGCGGTCGCGACGCTGCTCATCACCATGGCGAAGGAGTTTCACGACGTGGCGGCAAGCAAAGGACTGCAGATTCACGTCGAGACGGAGGAAATCGTCGCGCACAGTGATCCCGCACTCGTCGAGCAGCTTCTGAGAAACCTGACGTCAAACGCAATCAAGTACACCCGCGCCGGAGGAGTGCGTCTGCGCGCTGCCGCGGCACCTCCGTGGGTCCATATCGAGGTGATCGATTCAGGAGTCGGGATCCCCGCCGAGCAGATTCCGCTCCTCGGCGAGGAGTTCTATCAGGTGGGGGTGCCGAGCAACAGCACGCGCGAGGGCTACGGACTCGGCATGAGCATCGTGCGTCGGCTCGTCAAGCTGCTGCAGATCAACCTCGAGATCCGCTCGGAGGTCGGCCAGGGCTCAACGTTTGCGCTACGCCTTCCTCAGGGGACTGAATGCAGCGTCGCGACTGCGCCCGGTGACGCTGCCACGCCCGTTGTGCGCGAAGGGCACGCCGCCGGCGGAATGCAGATCCTGCTTGTGGAAGATGACCCCGACGTGCGCAACGCCACACGGCTGCTGCTGAAGACCGAGGGCTACGCCGTGATGACGGCCGCCACCTCCGACGAAGCCCTGCAGAAGGCCCGCGAGTGCGCCCGCCTCGACCTGCTCGTCACCGACTTTCACCTGGGAGCCGATGTGACCGGCACGCAAGTGATCGCCCGACTGCGCGCGGCTCATGATGCTTCGTTGAAGGCGATCCTGATCACAGGGGATACGTCCTCGGCAGTCAAGGAGCTTGCGCAGGATCCGCATCTGCGGGTCCTCAGCAAGCCGGTTCGTGCCGAGGACTTCCTCAGTCTCGTGTGTGAATTGCTCACGACGTGAGCACTCAAGCGCGCTCCCGACGCGCGTGCTCTGATCGAACCTGTGGGCCATGTAGGGATCGAACTACGACCAAGAGATTAAGAGGCCCACCCCCGCGCTGCCCGGCATGATCAAGCATCAGCGCAGCGTAACTAGATCAACTACTTGCGCGGCTCCCGACCGATGTGCCAACGCTGCACCTCATGCTGTGCGAGCAGCAGCAACTGATCGAGTCCTTGAAGGCGAACTTGCACCGCCTTCTGAAGTGGCGGTTTGGGCCGAAGAGCAAGGCGCTCGACGTCGATCAGTTCGGGCACTGCGCCGACGGCAGCCTCGTGATCGAGGTGCCGCCGGCCGAGCCCGCTGCCGAGGCGAAGAAATCCGCCTCGACCGCGGATCCTGCCGAGCGCCGGCGCGCGGTGCGGGCGCTGAAGAGCCTGCCGCGCCTCATCGTGCAGATCGACGTGCCGGAAGGTGAGATGCCCGGCCCCTGCTGCGGGGAGCGGATGAGTTCCTTCCGGCACGAGTCCACCGAGCAGCGGCACTACATCCCGGCGAGACTCGAGGTGCACGAGACGCAGCGGCTGAAGTATTCCTGAAGCCACTGCCACGGGGCGGTGGTGCGAGCGCAGCTGCCAGTGCTGCCACCGATCCCCAAAAGCATGGCCTCGGCGAGCCTGCTCGCGTACCTCATCGTGAGCAAATTCGCCGATGGACTGCCGCTGTATCGCATTGCCGGGCGCCTCGCCCGCCTCTGATCGGGCAAGACTGGCATGCGCGGCCGCTGCTCGCACGTAGAGGCCGTGCATGCCGCCCACGATCAGCGGGTCATCCGGCAGCGCCGTGCAGGAACGCCCAGAACACCACAACGGTCATCACCAACACGTAGACCCGCAATCCCCAAAACACGACCTGCTGGCCCGGACTCAGACGGGTCCGCTTTACCTGCGCAAGCGGCTCGTCCCAGCGCTCCTGTTCGATCAGCCGGCGAATCTCCTGTGCATGAAAATCACTCAGCTCCTTCATGGGTCATCCTCCAAATACCTGCGGAAAGAGCGTAGCGAGACCGTACAGGGCGTTGCAGACGATCAACCCGATCATGATGGCAATCGAGGCGGCATTGCGCCGCGAAGAGTTGATGTGCTCGCCCATCAGTTCCCGGTCATTGAGCAGCATCAGCAGGAAGAGCATCGCCGCCGGCATGAAGACGGTCGCGATGACCTGCACGCTGAGGTTTAAGAAACCGAGATTGAGCCCCGGGATCATGACGAGAACGGCGGCCACCGCGGTGCCGACGACAGCTGGCAGGTAGAACCCGAGCGCCTGCCGCGGCGCCGCATTCAACGAGCGATCGATATCGAAGGCTTCGCCCACTGCCCAGGCGCTGCTCGCGGTGATGACGATGGCAGCGATAAGCCCAGCCTCCAACAGGCCAAGGGCGAAGAGGGCCATCATGTCCTGCCCGAGCTTGGCACGGATCGCCCCGAGGATGGCGCCGGCGTCAAGCTGCTGCGCGTTCGGAGCGCCTTTGAGGGTTTGCGCCGCGAGCACGATCAACGCCATGGCCACGAGCACCATGCCGATGACACCGAGCAGCAGATCGCGT
>JAKCEJ010000141.1 GCA_021838065.1 Pseudomonadota bacterium | reverse complement strand
CTCGAGCGTCCTCGCGGCGCGCACGGTCCGGCAGGTCGCCGATCTCGGACTCATCGTGTACGGCATCATGGGTGCGGTGTTCTTCACTCTGGTGCTCCTGACCGGCAACGCCATTGCCTACGCGGTGCGTGAACGCACGCCGGAGTGGGCGATCATGAAGACCGTCGGATTCTCGAGCCGGGCGATTCTCGCGGTCGTGCTCGGCGAATCGGTCCTGCTGCTCGCTCTGGGTGCGCTCGCCGGGCTGCTGCTCGCCCATGGCGTGGTGGTCGGTGTGAATCTGCGGCCCGGGCCGCATGTGCCGCTCGCGCCCGTGGCGGAGCCGATCTGGGCGCAGGGGCTCGCCCTGGCGGTGCTGGTTGGCCTCGTGGCGGGCGCGTTGCCGGCGGTGCGCGCCGCGCGCCAGTCGGTCACGGACGGATTGCGCAACCTGTAAGCGGGCCGAGGCGTGAAGTTCCTGCATCTCGTGTGGGCTGCAATGACGAGGCGCACGGGGCGAACCGTGCTCACGCTGATCGCCGCGGCGGCCGCATTCGCGCTGTTTGGGCTGCTGCAGACGGTCGATGCCGCATTTGCCGCTGTCGGCCAGAGCATTCCCGCCGCGCGTCGGCTCGTCGCGGTCTCGAGCTCGCGCGGGCAGGGCCTGCCGTTGAGCCTTTACGGGCAAATTGGTATGCGTCGGTAAACCCGCGTCTGGCAGTTGAGGCTGTTTGTGGTGACACACTGCGGCACGTATTCACGCAGGAGTGTGCCGATGATGAGAAACCGACTTTCACCCTCGAGAGGCCGGGCAGACCTCCGAGCCCGGTGGGCCGAGCATCTCGCGGCCCAGCGTAAATCAGGCCAGACCCAGGGCACCTACTGTCGAGCGCAGGGGCTGGACCCCAAGTACTTCACTCCCTGGAAGGGGAAGCTGCAGTCAATTGCGGTGGCAAGCGCGTCCCGCATGGTGTCGGCAGTGGTTGTCCTCTCCGCGCAGCCGACGGTCTCGGCGATGCCCGAGACGGTGCGAGAAGCCGGGTTTGGTTGGCGGCGCGGTGCCTGCGGGGACGTAGTCCATCGGGGTCTGGGATTTCAGCTCCACGAAGATCGCCTCCTCAGTCCCGCGCCCCGTTGTGCAGCGCCAGGAGTTTGCGCGCAAAAAAAATGCTGCGTTGGTCAGGAGGACCCTGAACGGGTAGCCGTATTCGTAGGGGACAAACAGGTTCAGCTGCAACGGACCTTTGCGCTGCGTGGGCTCACGAGCACGCATGAAGATGAAGCGCGTTTCATCCAGCAGTTCGGCTTCCGATATCACTCGAAGAATCTCACCTCGCGGTCAAGGTCGTGCCAGATGTGACGCCTTTCGATCTTGGTCTTGAGCTGCGTCAAGCGCTCGAAGGGAACCGAGATCGGCTACTGGATGCCGAGGGCATCGAGCGCGCGGGCGATCCGCTCGGAGAAGAACGCGCAGTCCATGCGCACCTCGAGAATCACGCGGGTGAGGATTTGCCGGATTTCATTGAAGCAGGCGAGGATGAAGGCGCGAGCGCCGTTCGAGTCATGCACATTGCCGGGCCGGTGCCCGACATCAAGCACCTGGCCGGGCTGGGCAACGGTGCAAAACTGCGGGTAGTAGCTCCACTGTCCTTTTTCTGCCTGTTGTAGCCCACCACGGTGTCCTCGGCCGTGTGCGTCGTCCCCGGCACCGAACCGTCAATGTCAAACGTCAAGCGTGTCGGAGCGAGCGCACGTGCTTCACCGCCGTCTTGTCCACGCTATTCAGCGCTCGACTTACCGTCGCCACATCCGGCAGCCGGCTCAGACCCAGGGCGGGCCGTAGCAATGGGTCATCCTGCTAGTAGCGCAGGTCCGAGAGTCGCCGGTGCCCGATCAGAAGGTGCACGACCAGCAGCATTGCGACCGGTGCATGACCGAAGATCGGACTGACTTGCAGATGCTCGAAGCACCCGCGCAGGCCGGCCTTGAGTGCCAAGCGATCGAACAACGGTTGAAAGAGGATGAGTGCGGCGAAAGAAGTCGGCTGCTGGTCCTCGAAGCGGATCTCGGGCAACGCACGGGCTTGCCATGCTTCATACAGATGGCCGCTTCTCTATGTGGGTTGATGTGTGGCAACACAATCATACGAGAGTTGAGGCCGTCGTTTCGTTTGGAACCAAACATTTCCCCGCTCTTCTCTCATCGAGGGTGAGAGTTGAATAATTTCCAAGACACCCCTCTCGCACGGGAATTACAGGCTCCCCGGGACCGGAAGCTCCGGAAATATCCATCTGGCGGGTCTTTTCTGCTCCAGGTTGCAGTCGATATGTTCTCCTCCGAGAGTGGAGCAATCGACCAATCCAACTGTCCGGCATTCCCGAGGTCATCTCAGCGTACCGCAGAACTATGCTGAAGCGCTGAATTGATTCGCCTCGCATGGATTTCGCGGCGATGATTGTGTGGAAGCAGATTCAGCCTGCTTGAAACCGGTCATGCCATCGTGAAGAGATGGCACGCGAGTCTCGCCGTATCTCGCTCATGCGCCTGGTCGTGCGCTTGCGGACTCGAGCTGGACGTCCAAGTTCGCGTTGGTGTAATGGTTCCTGCTAGTGAAGGTATGGTGGATCTAACTACGCACGACAAATCCAATAGCGAAGCGATATCCGTGTGCGTCAGGAAATTTTGCATAAGCTCGCGGCGAATTTCATATCTCATTGATCTGCTGATATGGCACGTAGATTGCAACTCCCGTCGCGACTTCAATAGGCTGTCGGGGAGAGGCATACATGACAACGCGAGGCTTCAATTTGAAAATCTTGACCGTCATCAGTGCCGTGGGCCTTTTGATGCTGACGCCGGTGGCAGCTCATGCTTCCGCGTGTGTCGGCACCTGCGGGACGGACACCGCAAACGGCGATGTGACGCTTCCTCCTGGTTTCAGCTCATATAACTATGTGACCACCGCCAATGGACCCATGGGCGGCGGTACTCTGCCCTCGGTATTCGGGTCGGCAGGGGTGACATCGACCAATGGATCGACGTTTACAACGGATGCGTTCACGGCGAGTGCAAGCGAATTAATTAACTTTAATTTCAACTACGTGACATCGGACGGATCGAGCAGCTACCCGGATTATGCATGGGCGGGACTGATGAGCACGGATGGGGGGACCAATTACCTCATCTTTTCGGCGCAAACGCAGCCGACGGGCAATACCGTTCCTGGAGAGACAATGCCGGCGCTCGCGCCCGGCACCGCGCTCGTACCGGCGACGTCGGCGATCATGCCGGGAGCGGGCACTGATGGCGGACCGTTCTGGGCGGAACTCGGCAATTATTCAGGGTCTTGCTACGATCCCGGCTGCGGCCTCACCGGATGGATCGAGTCTCAGTTCAGCGGGGAGGCGGCTGGCTCGTATACGCTCGAATTCGGAGTCTCGAACGCCACTGATACACTTTACGACTCGGGATTGGCGTTCGCCGGAGTCGAGGTGGGGGGGCAGCCGGTTGGCAGCGTTCCGGAGCCTTCTAGCCTGGCCTTGCTCGGCGCCGGTCTCGCAGCGCTGCTGTTCGTGTTCAGGCGCCACCGTAAGATGCACTGATCTGGGATCCGGCGGTTTTGAGTCAACAGCCCCGTCCTCGCAGAGGGGCGGGGCATTTTGATTGTGTTTCCAAACCGGAATCGGTGACTCGGGCTGTCGTCACGAATTCGGCAAAGCAATCGTTCGTGGCGAGCGAGACGATGGCGTGAATGTCGATCTCGCTGAGCGCCCAGTCGGCCCGACCGCCCTGAAATCCCGCCACGACCTTGGCTGAGTGCGTGGTGAGCACCCCCGCGGAATAGAGCGATGACCGTTAGCCGCCGTTAGGGAGGTAGCGTCGGGTAGCGGGCAATGAAGGCGGATTCCGTCCGGCAATCGGCATCTTCCGTGACGCGTGATCCTATTTCGGAAGATTTGGATCGCGGACGACTGTGGCACCAGTAACGCCTACCGGTACCCAATCATTGCATAGTTCGGCGTGACTTTCTCAGGCCGCGACGTTCAGATGATGCGCCAGCCCGACTTGCACAGCAGGAGTGGCGTTCAAGGTGAGCGTGAGGCGGCCCTTCGGGCTCATCAGTCGCCCGGCGCGTTGGAGCAGGCGCATCCTGCGCGTGCCAAGGCGCACGAACGATCACCAGGGGCGGCGCTGTTCGATGGTGGAATGCTCGGGCTGTTCGGTCATCATCCGCAATTCCCGGTTGAGATTGTGGGCCATGACGGCTGCGAGAAGCCAGGTTTGGTTGGCGGCGCGGGCCGGGAGAGCGGCGCTGCTTCAGTCTCTGTGGCAACAGATCGGCGTCCCCCATGGGCAGCGCGCAGCGCCGGTCTGGTTCGAGACACTCGGATGGATGCTACGGGCCGCGACGGCAGTGGGATTGCCGTCGGCGTGGCACGCACAACACCGGCCGGTCGCTGAGCACGTCGAGCAAGTCGCCGCAGCGCCGGCAGACAGGAGCCTGACCTGCGGTGCCGGCAGCGGCCTGGAACGATCCGCCTGGTCGGGAGTCGGAAGGAGTCTCAAAACAGAGCTATGTCAATCTGAAAAATAAGATGAATGCTCACGCGATCTTGCCGATGATCAAGCACCCGGAGACGCGCGGGCCTGCGGCGGATGCGGTATGGGATGTCTCACTTGAGAGGGCATCCGTGATGCCCAGCACCACCGCAGTCCGCGCATGCGTGGGCGCGAACGTAAAGGCGCGAGCCGCGCCGGCGCGGTGTGCGTGCTGCTGGTGCGGATTGCGGTTGCCGGACGTCTGCGCCTTTGAGATCGATATTCCCAGCGCAGAAACGCGCGCCACGATGCGTGCGGCCGAAGTGGTGCGGCGCAGCCTTCGCAGATTGAGCCGCGGATCGGTTTGCCGGGTGAAAGCGGCTGCGGCACGCGAGCCGCTGCCAGAAAGGGCACGACGGGGTGTCAGGCATTGATTCTGACTGGCGCTCCGCCGCGCCTGGGCAGATGCCGATCCTGATCCAGTGCCGCGATCGTCAGCGGCTGTCGTGCGCCGAGATTACTGCGCCGGCGTTTGTGTGCCGCGCACCGGCAGCACCAGCGCGATGACCCCGAACGCCGGATGGTCGTAGTAGTTGCGCTGGTAGAAGCGCACCCGGCGGGTCTCGTTCAGCACGAACGTCGTGCCGGGCGGCGCGTCGAGTCCGCTCGGGGGATGCTGCATGGTGTAATCAAGTGTGAGCCCCAGGTGCAGGTACTCGCCGCGCTCGAAGTACACCAGGCCGCTGAGTCCCGGCACGTCGATGCCGAGCTCCTTGAGATTGAATCCCGCATGCGTACCCCAGTCGCTCGCGGTCTGGATCCACGCCACGTGCGCCACCGGCTGATAGGTCTTGCTGGCGCTCAACGCATTCCAGATCGGTGTGAGCTTGTAGTCCGAAGCGGGCACCATCTTCACCAGGTGCCCGACCCCGGTGCCGGTCGGACTCTCCGAGCCGCTGACGTTCGGCGCCATGTGCAGCTCCGCCTGCCAGTCCTCGGGGCTGCCGAGCGTCTTCAGCTCGCGGAACACGATGATCTCGATGGAGTACTCGCGCTGCACGCGCGGCGGCGCGGCGGCGGCGTTGGGCGCGGCGCTGGGCGCGGCGCTCGGGGCGGCTTGCGCCGCGCCCGGCTGGGCCGTGATTCCCGGATGCGCCTTCAGCGGCGGGGTCGTCGCGGCGAGCGCCGGCGCGAGGGCGCCCAGGGCGAGTGCCGCGAACAGGGCCACGGCCGTTGTGAATCGGTGCGTCATGCCGCCAGTGTAAACGATGACGCCCTAATTCGGCTTGCCCGCGAGCCGCCGCATCAGCGCGGCGGCGAAATCGAATCGCGCCTCCTCATCGGGCAGCCCGCGCGAGATGCGCAGCTTCATCGCCCCTTCCAGCCGGTACTCGCGCGGGGAGTGCTGCATCAGCTTGATCAGGCTCTGCGGTTGCACGGCGGTGTTTTCCTCGAACTGCACCATGCCGCCCTGCGGGCCGAGGTCGAGGCGGCGGATGCCGAGGGCACGCGCGGTCAGCTTGAGCTTGGTGATGCGGATGAGGCGCTGCGCCGGCGCGGGCAGCGGGCCGAAGCGGTCGTAGAGCTCGGCGGTGAGCCCATCGAGCGCATCGGCGTCCTCGGCTGCGGCGATGCGCTTGTAGAGCCCGAGGCGCACCTGCACGTCGCCGATATACGCTTCGGGCAGAAATGCCGGCAGGCGCAGCTCGACCTCGGTGGCCGCAGCGAGCGGCCGCTCGAGCGCCGGCTCGCGCCCGGCCTTCAGCGCCGCGACCGCCTCCTCGAGCAGGTCGAGGTACAGCGCCAATCCGATCTCCGACATCTGTCCGCTTTGCGCCTCCCCGAGCAGCTCACCGGCGCCGCGGATCTCCAGGTCATGGGTGGCGAGGGCGAAGCCCGCGCCGAGCTCCTCCATCGACTCGATCGCCTCGAGGCGCTTGGCGGCATCGCCGCTCAAGGCGCGCCGCGGCGGGGTGATGAGGTAGGCGTAGGCGCGGTGATGCGAGCGCCCGACCCGCCCGCGCAGCTGGTGCAGCTGCGCCAGCCCCATGTGATCGGCGCGGTTGATGATGATGGTGTTGGCGGTGGGCACGTCGATGCCGCTCTCGATGATGGTCGTGCACAGCAGCAGATCGAAGCGCCGGTGGTAGAAGTCGACCATCAGCTGCTCGAGTTCCCGCTCGCGCATCTGGCCATGGCCGACGCGCACGCTCGCCTCGGGAATGAGCTGGCGCACCTCGGCGGCGATCTTCTCGATGGTGCGGATCTCGTTGTGTACGAAGTAGATCTGTCCGCCGCGGCGCAGCTCGCGCAGCGCCGCCTCACGCAGCGTCGGCCCGTGCCACTCGATGACGAACGTCTTGATCGCGAGGCGCTCGGCCGGCGGCGTGGTGATGAGCGACAGATCGCGCAGGCCGCCGAGAGCCATGTTGAGGGTGCGCGGGATGGGCGTGGCGGTGAGCGTCAGCACGTGCACGTTGGCGCGCAGCGCCTGCAGGCGCTCCTTGTCGCGCACCCCGAAGCGCTGCTCCTCGTCCACGATCAGCAGCCCCAGGTCCTTGAAGCGCGCGTGCGCATGCAACAGCCGATGGGTCGCGACCACGATGTCGACCGCGCCGTGCTCGATGCCGTCCAGCGTCGCGCGTGTCTCCTTGGCGTTGCCGAAGCGCGAGAGCCCCTCGATGCGCACCGGCCAGTCGGCGAAGCGGTCGCGGAAGTTCGTCAGGTGCTGCTGCGCCAGCAGCGTGGTCGGGGCGAGCACCGCGACCTGCTTGCCCGACTGCACCGCCGCGAACGCCGCGCGCATGGCCACCTCGGTCTTGCCGAAGCCGACGTCCCCGCACACGATGCGGTCCATGGGCCGATCGCTCTTGAGGTCGGCGAGCACCTGCGCGATGGCATCGGTCTGGTCGACGGTCTCATCGAAGGGGA